>JAISEA010000037.1 GCA_031264475.1 Treponema sp.
GCTGGAACGAGGGCTGGAACGGGGGCGAGAGGAAGGTCGTGAGAAAGGTCAGAACATAGTTCTGGAACTGATAAGACAGGGTTATTCCGTGGAGCAGATTGAGGCGAGGCTGGCGGGCGGTGAATCGAGCAGGACTGAAACAGCCGGGAAATGAGTCCCCGCGACTTCCGTAGAGCAGAGAGCAAATAGCAGGTAGTAATTAGCAGAGAGTAAAGGAAGACGGGTGAGCGAAGAGCTGAAAGAGGTATCACAGTGCGGGAACCCCTGCTCTTTGCTCTCTGCTAATTGAGTCATTGTTTTGATGGGAAGTAGCCGCTCTTGTCGCGACCAGAGCGTTCCATGAGGTAGACTTCCGCTTCCACAGGCAGATACGCGTTACCGAAATCTGTGGGTAATTGAGACGCATAGCTTAAGATGTAGACGCCGCTCGGTTTGGAGACAAG
This sequence comes from Treponema sp., assembly GCA_031264475.1. Next base: position 444 of record JAISEA010000037.1, read on the forward strand.
CGCGCCCACGACTGGTTTGACGCCTTCACTCCGATAGAGTGATAGAACCTCGCCGCCTGTCTCCGCGCATAGATAGGACAGGGACTCATCGGCTTTGCCGCCGCTCACGATAACCGCATAGAACACGATGCCGTTGTTCGCCAGATAAGCGGCAAGTTCGGATAACCCATAACTCTCAAAAGCAAGTTCCCCCAAGACGCCCGATCCAATGAAGACTACGGCGCGTTTCTTTTCTGCCGGTAGGAGATCGGTCGCCGCAAGGCGTAGCCCCACATCAAAACGCCACCGCGCCGAATAGAACGCGGGATTGTCTTCCCGCACGCTTCCGAGCTTTGTCGGTTGCTCTCCCGCAGATACCAACGAGACCACCCTGCCCACAGACGCGCTCACATCATTGATCGCAGTACCTATGTCTTCGGTTAGGCTTCGCGTCGATTCGGAACGCTCAACAAGGATAGATATGTCGGAAGTCGTAGCATTGAAACCCGCACCCAAGAACTGCTGTCTCAAGACAGGCTTACCCTGCTCATTCAACACGAAGTTGCGCTGGTCAAGCCCAACAATGGGACGGCGAAGCTTGTCCTGTACCGACACTTCTACCGTGATATTGGGGAAGGCGCTTGAAACAACCCGCTCTATCTGCACGAAAAGCCCGGAAGCCATATCGTCAAGACGTGTGAGAATAGAGACTTCGCTCGCCTGAAAATTAGCGACGAGGATTTCGCCGTTTCTGTTCATCTCCACGCCTGTGAGCCGCACTCTGGCGTTGCCCACACTCCCAAGTTCCCGAACAACCGCGGAATCAACGTCTATCAATAAAACACGATTGGCGTCCGCAACCAATAGCCGCCCGTCCGATAGGAAACGGAGACCTTCGGGACCCAGAAGCCCCGTCTCTATCAGAACGCCAAGGAATTCACCATTTTGATTGAAAGTATAGATTCGTTTAGCTATATTATCCGCGACGTAAACGCGACCATTCCGCGCCGCAATCCCGGTAGGCGAGACAAATCCGGGGAAATCCGGCGACTCTTTAGCCCTTTTACCGAAGGAAAGCACGAAGTCGCCGTCTGGTCCGAATTTGGACACGCGCCGATTACCGTAGTCCACGACGTAGAGGTAGCCGTCCTCGTCCACTACAAGGTTTTGAGGTCCCACAAATTGACCGTCGCCAAGCCCCTTACTGCCGATATACGCCTGCCAATCCCCGTTGCTGTTGAGCACACTCACCCTACTGCCGCGGTATTCAGATACATAGAGTCTGCCGTCGAGTCCCTGCGTGATGTCGTAAGGTCTGTCAAAGCCGTTTATAGGACCGCGTTGCCGCTGTCTTACAATGCCGTTTACGTCGATACGTACCAACTCATTACTTCCATACGCGACTATCCACACGGAACCATCTTCACGCGGCAAAACCGCGGTAGGCTGAAGGTAGAGAGTCTGCCGTTCAACTCGACCGGGATAACGACCGGACTCCACATAATGAACGTTGTCGTCTACGACCGGCAGGTAGTTACGCCTGCCCTGCACGATCTCGACACGATTATTGGTGAGCATAGCTTCGGCGGAGAACGGATCCGAACCAGCAACAGCGGAACGCCACGCGCGCACCGCGGCTTCTTCAATACCAGAACGGTAATAGGCGCGTCCCAGCCAGTCTAAGAGTAGAGGCTCCGCAGGGGTAAAGGACAAAGCCCGCTCAAAGGAAAGGATCGCTTCGTTAAAAGCGAAACGGTTAAACGCCTGTACTCCAATGCGAAACTCTTCCCGCGCATACCGCGCGTTGAGGTCTGGGTTGTTTGATGTAATATCCTGCGTCCACGCGGAAGCGCAGATAAAGAAAACGGCGACTGTAAACCAGAGACGGGACTTCACGCTTTTTTATTCTCCACGATGGATATATGGGTTTTGATTTCATTGCTGTCCGGCATCTTTGACAAAGCTTTATAGAGGTACTTCTTCGCGTCTGCAATCCTACTGTCCATAAAGTATGCCCAGCCCAAAGAATCAAGGTAGACCGGATTGTCCGGCGCTTTCTCCACAGCTTTCCTGCAATACCGGATGCCGCGCCGCGCATCCTTACCGCTGTCCGCAAGAATGAAACCAAGTCCATTCAGGGCGGTCAGATTGTTCTCGTCAACGGAAAGCGCCTTCTCGTACCATTCGATAGCCCGCGGGAAAGCGTTTTGCAACCACGCCGCATAAGCCATCGTTGCGTAGAGCTGTGCGGACTCAAACCCATTGTTCATAAGCATAGTAAGTTCATATTCTGCCTTTTTTATGTTCTTAACCATCACATAAACATAAGCAAGAGTCATTCTACATTGATAGACGCGCACACTATCCTGAGATTCAGCTATGAAATTTTCCAAATGCGGCGCCGCTTCCGCGTAACACTTGAGCTTCGCGTAACAGAGTCCCGTGTAATACGCAAGCTCCTTTTTTTCCTCTTCTTCGTCTGTCCGTATATGTAAGAAGATACTAAGCGCATTTTTCCAATCGCTCTTCTTAAAGAAACTTATGCCCTTCTGTAAAGTTCCAGATAACGCATTATTCTGTCCTTCCATATCCATCCTCTCCTTAACTCATAGAGAATAATGTTACGATTTTCTATTCACAATTCATGCCCTGTTCCGATGCCTTGCTTCTACAGCCGCGTATCCGGGCGCATTTAAACATAGGTCTCTCTGCACAACCGGGTGAATAAACACCGCGCTTACAGAGGCTTTATTCCGCGAGACAGCATCACAATCTGAACCGGGTTCAAATTCCGCAGAGGAGTCTCCGACATCCATGAAACAGTAGCGCTTACGATCAGGCGCATCAAATAGCTTTATCTTATCCGTGTAAAGCCTTCGCGCGGGAAACGTTAGTTCATAATCCTCATCGGGTCCTTGCGGTGTATTGGGGAGATTCACGTTGATGAACACATCAGGCTTCCACAAGCCTACAAATTCCTCCAGTCGCCGAACCGAATATGCTATCGCCGCATCCCAGTAAGTTGTTTTTTCCCAATCCCGCGCCAGTGAAAAAGCCACCGCCGGAATATTATGTAGAGCGGCCTGACGCGCCGCGGCGGCTGTCCCAGAATAGATGAGATCGGTTCCCAAGTTCGCGCCTTTATTTATACCAGATACGACAAGATCAATCGGAAAACCCAAAGCGTCCATCGCGCCCATCATCACACAGTCCGCCGGCGTACCAGAACACGCCCATACATTCTCCGCCTGCTTCTTGAGACGCACCGGACCAGACAGGAAGGTTATGTGGTGGGAAAACCCCGACCGCTCCCCGTCCGGCGCTATGACAAACAAAGTATGCTCCGATAGTCTCCGCAAAGCCTCCGCAAAACGGATAAAAGGCATAAAGTCAATTCCATCGTCATTTGTTAAAAGTATATTCATCGTTTTATTTCACCACTCTTACTCCGTCAGCGGTACCCATCTCATATATTATCGGATGAAAACCAAAGATTCTCTCATAATCTTCAAGCCGTTTTTGATAATTTGCTATAGCGTTAGCCTTAATGAATGTGTATGTACATCCACCGAATCCCAAGCCTGTCATGCGAGAACCAGCAACCCCTTCTATTTCCTGACTACGCTTGACAAGCCAGTCGATTTCCGGGCAAGACACTTCGAGTAGGTCTCGCAAGCCTTCGTGTGAATGGAACAAAGCCCGCGACAAGTTTTGGATGTCGTGTTTCTTGATAGCTTCTTCAACTTCGGACACGCGCTTTAGCTCCTGTACCACGAAGAAACTCCGTCGTCTTATGGTTTCCGAGAGGTCTTCATCCACTTCGATAAAATCCGCCGCCGTAAAATCCTTGAAGCTGAGTCCTGATCTATGTTGAGAGAGAATTTCAAGCCCCTTCCGTATGTCGTGCCGTCTCTGACGCAGTTCCTGTTCGACCTCAATACGCGGTACCCGCGAATCTAGAATCAAAATCTTATACTCGTCGAAGCTTGTTTGAATGTATCGAATATCCCTAGCGCTTTCATCAAAGATCATAAAACACCCTCTTTTAGCGTTCATGATGATTTCATAATCAACAAGCGAAGCACTCTTGCTCAGAAAGATTTCGCGCATTCGCACCAATTTTGTGATCAAGTCGTGGTTGCTTATGTTAGCGTGGAAGAGCTTCCTCAAGGCGACTGCGGTCGCCAGCTCAATGGCTGTTGAAGACGCAAGCCCAATTTGATGAGGGATGTCTCCATCAATGGTGAAGTTTAATCCTTTATCTATGAAGCCCATTCGCACGAAAAGTTGAATAGCGACCTTGATATAGTTGGACCAGCGATCTTCGCGTTTGTATCTAAGATTTGCCAATGTAGCGCGTTTATGCTCGTCAAGAGCAGCTGCGTAAAAACGGAACGAGGCGTCTTTACGGACGCTCACAGCGATACGGATATAGCGATCGATTGCCGTAGATAAGAATAGTCCCGCTCTCGGTTCCCCGTGGTCGCCAAGTAAATGAACCCGTCCAGGCGCCTCTGCAATGACAAGCGGTTCGGATTGGTCGTATTCCTTACGATGGATCTGACCGATTTCCAATATATTCACCCCTTGCCTCCGTTTAGTTTCAGCGTTATTTAGGCTAGGAAAACACCGTCCGTTAATCGGCGCTCGCCTTAAACACCTTTTGCTATAATACATGAAAACGAAAAATTATTCAATAAATTGAGGCAATATTTTTTAAATATTGTAAAGACTTGCTTTACTTTCCTCCCTTGCCATGACCCTGCAAATTCTATATACTCTATGTTGCTATGAGAATCAAACAAATCTTTCTATCTTTTCTCTATTATATCGTGTTTTTTACCTTGACGGGAACGCTCAACGCCCAGGTCATCCACGATCCAAACGACGCGCTTTACAAAGACCTAGATAAATGGTCCACAATGGGCTATATCACCCAACCATTGCCGCTGGTGCGTCCGTATCCAAGTCAGCTATTGGATGTATTTTTTGATGAAGTCCTTGAGAACGGCAGTTTTGAGGCGCGGGAGAAAGCCGCAAGATACAAAGCGGCGATTTCGCCAAACGCGCGATTTTTCCATGCGGGGCTAACAGTTGGCGTTACCGGACAGGACGAAGACTTCTCCCTCCTGTTAGCGCCCTTTGCGGATGGAACCATCCGCATTCGAGATTGGATCAGCGCCAGCTATGCTTTATTTGGGTGGGCTTCAACCAAGAAGCCGGGTGAAGAGTTTAGGGTTCCGGGCGCATGGTCGCCTTTCCCTGATTTCATACCAGACGACGCCAATATCGGGGACTTCAGTCTCTACCAGGATTGGACGTCAATGGTCGCCATCGGGAAAAGCGACTTTTACCTACAAGCAGGCATAAGCCGCTCGTCAGTGGGTCCCTTCTATGACAACGGCGTGATTGTAGGACCCCAAGCTGGACGCGCAAGCCATATCAGCGTCAACTTCCGCGAGCAAAAATGGTCGTTTGAGGCGCTTTTTTTGGGACTCACCGCGTCAGACGACTTCGGTGAAGGCACATTTACTGAGAAGTACCTCATATTCCATACATTCAACTTCTACCTTTGGCGCAACTTTGAATTCGGCTTCCAAGAGGCAGTCGGGTGGGGCGGACGCTTCGAGCCGCTCTACCTCATCCCATTTACATGGCTCTTTTCCGCGCAATCCCTCGGCGATTTCAGCGACAACTCCTTCATGGGCTTCCATGTTAGATGGGATTTACCCAACAACGTCAGGCTACTAGGGCAGTTATACATTGACGACTTTCAATTCAACGACTTCATCCGTTTCAAATGGAACACGAAATACAAGTTTGCGGGCGAGGCAGGCGTAGTTTGGACACGAGAAGCAGGCATCCTCTCATCACTTGCCGCGGATTATACTATGGTCTTCCCGTATATGTATTCGCACTGGAACGATCCGACTGAGGGTAGTAAGGGCAGTTATGTTTCTGGTACGCCGAACTATATTGTATATTCCCACCGCGGAAGGAATCTCGGAACGGATTTAGACCCCAATTCGCACCGTCTTTCCATACGAACCTCATGGAGAACCTTGCCTGATTTGACTATCACCACTTCACTCTACCTTACCCAACACGGCAATGCCTCAGAAAACGTCGATCCTGCCAATCATGATAAAGAGGGCGAGCGGCATGACGGAACCATTTGGGACGACGGAGACACGAAGGACGGTAACAACTATAAAGTCATCCGATTTCTGACTCAAGACGTGATTGACACCCGTGTCGCCGCGGGAATCGGCGCAAAGTGGGAACTGCCGTTCTTCTCCTTCGGGGTGTTCTCGTTGAGCATGGAATACGTGTTTGAATATGGGTGGAACCGTGAACTTATTAAAGACGACAACGGCTTCACCAACTATTGGAGTGCGAGCGGTTCATGGCGATTCTAACACAAGTCGAACTCATACGAGAAGCTTTCCATTATCAGAGCCGTTTTGACGGTTCAACGGTAGTGTTTAAGATAGACTGCCCTGTTGCAGAAGACCCACGCTTCCCCTCCCTCGTGCGCGACATAGCGTTACTATCCAAAACCGGCTTTCACGTTATTATCGTTGCTGGCGCGAAAGAGCGTATAGACGCGGTCCTACGAAAATACGATGTAGCGTCGAACTACCACGGACGCATCCGCATTACACCAGCCGCAACGCTTCCCTTTGTAGAAATGGCGGCGTTTCATGCGGCGACCCGCTTTATGACGCTTTCCGCGAGTCGTGTTGATGCGGTCATTGGTAACTTCGTGCGAGCGCGAGGACTTGGTGTGATTGGCGGCGTAGACATGGGGCACACAGGCTTTGTGGAGAAAGTCCTCGTTGATTCGCTTGAACGGACGCTACGGCAGGGCATGATCCCGATCCTTCCTTGTATTGGATGGAGCCCTGCGGGAAAGACCTACAATGTAGCCAGCGACGACATTACTCTTGCCGTTTCTGCCGCGCTCGGTGCGATAAAACTCTTTATCATTTCGGTTGACGGGGGCTTAAAATCAGGCGTATACGCGCTACCGCCTCATGTAGAGCGCGCTGAGGTTGATGAAACGGGGCGTATCATCCGTCTAACTCCGCAAGAAGCCGAATTCATCCTTACGGCGAACAGGGACAGACCAGATGACAAGCCTCTATTAGACCTGAACCTTGCCTTGAAAGCCTCCAAAGCAGGCGTAGAACGTGTACACCTCATCGACGGCAGAGAAGACGGGGCGATCTTACGAGAACTCTTCTCCAATATGGGGGCAGGCACCATGATCTACACAGACGAATACGAGTCTATTCGGAAACTCAAGAATTCGGACATAGCCGATGTACTCCGTCTCATGGAACCGCTTATGCAAACCGGTGTATTGATCCGCCGCACGCCAGAGCAGATACAAGAGAAAAAAGACGACTACGTTGTCATAGAGATCGACGGCACGGTACGAGCCTGCGCCGCGCTTCATGAATGGGGAGAGCGACAAGCGGAAATCGCCGCGCTTGCCACGGACCCGACCTTTACCACTCTCGGACTTGGACGGCGTATCGTCCGCTTCCTCCTAGAGAGAGCCAAACAAAACGACGTCCGTCGTGTATTCGTCCTGACGACCCACACTCACGATTGGTTTGAGACGCTCGGCTTCACCTCAGCCACCGTTGAAAGTCTCCCTCCCTGCCGCAGGCGTCTCTACGATCAAAACAGAAAGAGCAAGGTCTTTGCGGTAGAATTCAATTAGGGAATAGCATGAGGGATTACTTAGAAGCAATAACGCTGGGAGCCTCCTTGTCAAAGGACAACGCGCCGCAGTTCTTAGCGTTACTAGAAAAGATGAAAACGCGAACCATAGTATTACAATTGCTCATGGTAACGCTCGCGCTCAACTTCCCTATAATGTTCAACATAGCGCGTCTCTCGCCGTATCAAGTCTTTTCCAGCCTCTACGCGGAGAACTTCGTCCCGTC
>JAISEA010000114.1 GCA_031264475.1 Treponema sp.
CCCCCCCCCCACTCTTTAAATTTAATTTATTACAAGACAGACAAACCCGCGGCAAAGCGGACATTCTCGGAATATTCTCACGTAAAGACAATAAACGGTGGATTACGCCATTATGCAAATATCTCTTCGCGTCCATTCGAGAAATATATGTATACATTGCGATTTTGCGGAGTTTTTGGGGAAAGGTCTTTAAACTGCTCAACAAAAGAGGAACCCCGGAACCGGTATCTATGCAAAAAGGAACTCGGAACCGGGATTATGCAAAGCATATCCCCATTATACTATATTATTTTTATAAGCGATATGTTTTCTCCTCTTTTTTTGATATATCTCCGCGTATGTGGAGACAATTTTTTAAGAGGAGGATTTTTTATGCGTGTAAAAAATCTATTTTGGACTCTTACGGCTTTGTTGGCGCTGACATTTGCGCCGACATTTTTCTCTTGTGATTCTGGCGATGGAGGCGGGAATGACAATGTTTCTGACGGTATAGACTGGCAGGGATCGGCTAATGGTACTTTGGCAGTGGTCAACGATACTCCGTCTGACATGGTACTGTTCCAAGGACAGACGCCGTTACCGTCAAGCATATTAGGCGGCGTGCGTGCGACTTCAAAAATTACTATCGACTTGTCAACGAAAGTTGACGACTTCAATGTCGGTGGTTATATCATCATCCGCGGTATGAAGCTGTCCGAGTATCAGGCGCACAAGAACAATCTTGCAAACGCCAAAGTTGACTACTCGGCAATGGCGACGTATGGGCAGGGTAGAAAGTACCAAGCCAACATCTCTCCAAATTGGACCGGAGAATACTACTATAAGGTAACAAACAAGGGAAGATTGGGGATTGAACTGCATAAAGACAGCCCGGATGGGGAAAAGATAGGCTATCTGCCCGCTTTGGCGACAAACTATACCTTGTATGCGTCAAGCACTGATTCGTACACCATCTATCCTGTCTATGTTTTCTACAATAAGATGACAAACGAAGTTACCCCGTTTAAGCCGCAATCTCTCGGGGCTACCGCATCTATTGGTCCGCGCCCTGTTACAGATAACACAGTCGCTACGGTACAGTTTCCAGCAGACAATACTTCATGGGAGAACATGATACAAAACATTTCGTATCCAAACGCTTTTATCAAGATTACGAACAACGTCCCCAACCAAGCGGCGCGCTTTCAAAAGACTTCAACCTATATGAAAGCACAGAATGGTTATGACGCAATGAACTCCGGCGAAATGCTGACTTTTGAGGTAGCGTCAAACGACGCTGGAACAAACATCAACTTGGTTTGTACGCTTTATGGAGGGACGGTAGTTGTTCCCGTGCGCTTTGCGGGACAGAATACCAATCCGACTATCAAGAATGGTTATGATTATACGGTGGAACTCAACTTGGTAGAAAGCGATACGCAAGCCGCATCAAGTTACACAGCGACGTTGACTGAAGGCGCAAAGCGGGATATAGAGAACCTTATTAGTTCTCTATAACAATCTTGCGGGGCGTTGTACCGTCCCGCTTTTAGCCTGAACACTATCTACGATTCTAAGTATAAGAAGGGGGCGCTATTTCCCAAACTAAGTTGTTTACCGATACCCTTGTGGTGCGCCCCCTGTCTCCGGTTCCCCTGCGGCGGTCTTCCGCCACCCCTCATTACTCGGAGACGAGTTTAGGCTTTTAGAGGAGAATATATGTATAGAAGTGTTTTACTTCAAATTATCGGCGTTTTACTCGCCATAGGATTAAGTCTCGTATCCTGTGATCAGGACGCTAAAGACCCAAAAGGCGGTAACAACGAACAGACTAGCGCGACCATAACATTCAAGAACGATACACAATTCTACGTCCAAGTTCATCAGGTATCGTTCTCTGGTCCTGTTATCGCGGAACTACTGCCGGGCGCAAGCATTTCAGTCGAAACTCAACCCAGCGCGAATCACGGTATTGGATCGACTTATTGCGTTACCTACCAATACAACGCCGCAGACGAAGCCGACGTTTACAGCGGCAAGGTATTTGCAGACGGGCTTGATCCAAACGCGCAACTTACCTTTGACGTTCAGGCAGGCGCGACATACAACAAACAGATTCCTATACCAGACGGCATCGAGTTTGACAAGGCGTTTGTCCGAATACGAAACGCCACTACACCCGCGTCTGTATCAGCCGCGCCGCAATTCGAACTTGCTTACTACGGCGTGTCTTATAAGCAAGCGGGCAATCAGGAAGTCTCTGTTCCTATGGGTAAAACAGGCGTCTATGAATTCTCGCCCGGCGCCTTTTCCAACTACCGTCTACAGTCAGTATTTAATGAGATCGCCCTGCCGTCTACACAATTACAGAAAGGATTTATCTATAACTTTGTCTTTACCAACGAAGGAGACACCGCTTCAATCATTCCTGACGTTAAACAACAAATAACACCAAGACCCGTATCTAAATGGAAGAAAGACATAAGTTCATACCGACAGACTACCATGCAAGACAAAGCTCTGGAACCTTATCTGAAATCCATAGCCCGCTACGCGCTTTCGGATTGGCGGAACAATTACCCGTTGAATAAGATCATCAGTAACGGTAACACCCTCATTGCAGGCTATTGGGACTTCGGCGTGATAGATAATATCGTACAAGGAACAGGCATATCCGAGCCTTATGAGGTAGCGGTAATCACAGCAAAAGACACTGAATGGGAGGGAACAGTTTTTCCTACGACTAGTCTTTACGCTGGAACAGAAACCATTGCATATCATACGACGTTTAATGACATTATTCGCCTGAGTAACGGTGGGTATGTAGTCTTGGCGACTTATATGAAAGGAACACGCGCTGGCTTGTGGTTGTTCTTCTTGAATGAGAATGGACAGCTTGTTTCTGAAATTGATATTCCACCTGACGACGACAATCTACAAAGCATCTTGGGAATAAAACTTGCGCCTGTAGATGGTGGATTTTTAGTGTTGGGTAATGAAAAGGTATACGCGGAAGCTGACAACGAATGGTTTGATACGAGTTCCCAATTCATCCTTAAATATGCGGAAAATGGAACTCTACTTTGGGAACAAAAATACGTTGAGGCTGAATGTAACAGAAACTTCGCGGTTTGTGGAATAGAGACCAGTGGCGGATACATGGTTTGTGGATACGCTGGAGACGGCTATTCAATAAGAACCGTTGTTTTGACACTAAACAAAGCTGACGGAAGCGTTATAAACAGCCTCAGTTTTGGCACGGCAAGCGATTTCATGCTCCCCTATTCCGCAACTGTGGATGCGAAGGGGAACGTCTTTATTTCAGGCGTCTCTACTGAAGAGGGCGGCGAGTCAGCGAAAGCCTATATTCTCAAGCTTGATTCTACGGGCAATGAGGTTTGGTTAAAGCGTTATGGAAATAAGCGAAACAATTTACTGTTTGATCTAATGATCTCTGATAATCTGCTTACCGCAGTCGGTTCAGTAAATGACAGCGTCGGCGATGCTGAAGATTACTATAGTTGGCAGTTTGGAAATGGTTGGGTGTTAAAGATTGACGTGGAAAGTGGAATTATCTTGAAAGATGTTTCCCGCGAGGACGTTTCGGCGATCAATTCTATCGTCAAACTATCTGATGGAGGCTATGTATTCGCGGCTCTGAAGAGCGTGAATAATACAGAGCCGTATTGGTTCAACATATTCGCAGTCAAAGCGAATGAATACTTGGAGTTTTAGTTATGTATTGCGTAGTCTAGCCTAGGCGATGGTCTTGATCTAGCCTAGATTACGGTCTTGATCTAGCCTAGATTATATGAGCGATACACTGATTATGCAAGGTATAATATAAGGAGAAAATATAATGAAGAATTTAGTAATAAGGACAATGGCGTTAGCCTTAATTTTAGGGTTTGCGCTGACGGCGTGCGATGACAAGAGCGCCGATGAAGAGTACACCGTAACCTATAACGCGGATGGAGGAATTCCAGCAATCCAGAAGCGGGTTGTAACAAGCGGAGATTCAGTTGGTGCTTCAAACGCGCCTTCTGACCCAAGCAAGAATGGATATACCTTTGGTGGCTGGTATACCGCAAGAGATGGCGAAGGATCGCAATTCACATCATCTACGACTATAAACGCGGATAAGACTGTGTACGCAAAATGGACGGTTGTGCAGTATACCGTAACCTTTGACTTGCAAGGAGGGAATATTAACGGGTTTAGTGCATCGCAACAGCGGACGGTGAACAGTGGCGTTTCGCTTGGCGCGAATATGCCGTCTGATCCGAGCATGAGTGGATATACTTTCGGCGGCTGGTATACCGTAAGCGGCGGCGGAGGGTCGCAATTCACTTATTCCACGGCGATAAGCGCCAATATAACCGTGTATGCAAAATGGACGGAGACTAGGGACCTTATCCAGTACACCGTAACCTACAACGCCAACGGCGCAAGCGGGACTACACCAGCCTCGCAGACTGTAACCGCAGGCTCAAGCACGACAGTCGCGGGGCAAGGAAGTCTAACCTATTCAGGCAGAACCTTTAATGGCTGGAACACCAACTCCGCAGGTACAGGAACGCCCTACAGCGCAGGTATAGGCTTGACGGTCGATGCAAATATAACCCTTTACGCGCAATGGACGACCCTTACCCAGTATACCGTAACCTACAACGCCAATGGCGCAAGCGGGACTACGCCAGCCTCGCAGACTGTAACCGCAGGCTCAAGCACGACAGTCGCGGGGCAAGGAAGTCTAACCTATTCAGGCAGAACCTTTAACGGCTGGAACACCAACTCCACAGGCACGGGAACGCCCTACAGTGCAGGCGTAGACTTGACAGTCAATGCAAATATAACCCTTTACGCACGGTGGGTGTCGAGTTCCGCGCTTTCGTGGGAATACGTCGGAGACTTGCCAGACTGGAATATACAACCCCGTCATGCAAGCGTTATGAATGGGAAGATCGTCATTACTTGCGGCGACATGGCGTTTACCTCTAGTAATGGGAGAGATTGGTCTTGGAGTCATGTCATACAGGATAAATATTCTAGCTCTTACCATCAGCATATACTCTTCAACAACAAATTATATTCAGTTGGAGGCTTTACCTACCAGTCCGCCGATGACTTCTGGATTGTAGATAGTCTTGCAACGGAGTCCTCAAACCTCAGCTCATGGACAGTCAAAACAGACGTAACCGGACTTGACGACGGTATTGTTAGTCATGTAGGGCTTGCCTTTAACAATGCCATGTGGGTAATCAGCGGAGCTACCGATGCGCTCCTTGATGATATGCTCGTTACGGACAATGTTTGGAAATCAACAAACGGTGTTGACTGGGTAAAACAGAATGCGATAGGTCTCACCCCGCGTGCCGAAGCCGCCGGCGTGGTTTACAATGGAAAAATCTACATAACAGGCGGCTATATGGATGGCGGACAGGATGAACTAAACGATGTTGTCGTCTCGTCTGATGGGATAACATGGACGACCCTTACGACTAGTCCGGGCTGGAAGGATAGAAACGGGCATACGCTCGCGGCGAATTCGCAAGGAATGTGGCTCATTGGCGGCAACGGCGGCGATAATTCTGAATTCTTTAACGACGTGTGGTTCTCCAGCGACGGCGTAAATTGGACAAATAAAGGCAACGCCCCATTCACTCCGCGCATGGGTCATGCTTCGGTTATCAAGGACGGGTACCTCTACGTCATCGGCGGGCTTTCCGACGATTGGGAAACCTTCTTAGGCGACGTTTGGCGTGTCTACATCGGCGGAACAGACCTTGACGCAAGCTCTTACTACATAGAACCCGCTGTCTTGACCATATCGAACAATAACAGCTACCCCATCAGGGACATCTATATGGATGGCGGGAGCAACGAACTTTCGTCCAACTTGGCGGTCGGCGATAGTTGGCAAAAGCAGTTTGAGCCCGGAACTTATTCATTCACAGTATACGACACGCAGGATCGGTATCAGAGTTTCTCGGTAACTATTGGAACGTCTTCGCAAACCAAGACTATCGCCAGCTCTGGTTGGACTGAACCTATTAGGGTTATTCCTTCATACACCCTGACAATAAAGAACAACTACGGCTATGCTATTTCAGGAATCTATGTCAGGAAGTCCGGTGAGAGCGCGTGGGGTTCCAATCGGATAAGTAGCGGTCTCGCGATAAACGGCTCAGTTTCCTTGGGTAGTTTTGAGTCCGATACTTATGAAATCAAACTAATTTCCATGAAATCTATAGGAGGAACAGGAGTAAGCCTCGGACTAAGTATCGCGAGACCAGGGACAACACCGTCGCGACCAGTTACAAGATACGCCAGCGCCTACTATTACCCGACGATTGATCTGACCGCAGACGTGACGGTAACCGCGCCGTCTGCATCAGGCAGTTGGTCTACGACAAACAGATAGTATTACAAGGTAGGAAATCAGTGTCAGACATCAAAGTAAGTCGATGCCTGACACCTTCTAACAATGACGGAACCCCGCTTGCGTGCAAGCGTGGGGTTCCGTCAAGTCTAAACAACGCCCGTTAAGAAGTCGTTAAACACCCGCAGGGTGATTGGTTTTGAACTTAGAGATTTCGCTTATCAGTATTTCTATGTGGCGTTTGTTTTCCCCGCTGATGACATTTACCCGCCCCACTGCGGCGTTTATCTCGTCCGCTTCGCTCGAAGTATTGTTCATTGCCAGCGTGATTTCTTCCGTGAGCCTTTCGAGATTCTTACTTTCGTCAATAATTTCGCCGCTCTGCGACATCATCTCCCCTGAGTCTTTCTTGATGACTTGGGTTATGTCGTTAAGCACGGCGATATATTCAAGAATCTGTTTACTACCCGTGCCCTGTTCTTCCATAGAATTGCGGATCTCGGCTTCTTGTTCTGAAACCACCCGTACGTTCTGATCGATAGCCGCAAAGCGTTCTATCACACCCTCCGCCGACTTTGCTATTTTGTCTATGGACTCTTTTATGTTCTTGAGCACGCTGGCTATGGTCTTTGATTGAGTTCCTGAATTCTCCGCAAGCTTGCGGATTTCGTCTGCAACGACCGCGAAACCCTTGCCTGAATCGCCTGCGTGCGCCGCTTCGATAGCCGCGTTCATTGACAAGAGGTTTGTCTGACCCGCTATACTATTCATAAGCGCGGTAATTTCGAGCAAACTCTCGGACTGTTTAGCGATCTCCTGAATTGCGGAAGACATACCTTGAATCCCCGTGCGACCCGTGTCTGATGCGTGCGCGAGTTTTTCGACGTTTTCGTTATTCTTCACCAAGGTTCTTGTAACCGAGTCGATATTAGCCAGCATCTCTTCGATAGCCGCGGAGGAACGGCTTATACTGTCAGACTGCGCGCCGATATGTTGGTTAAACCGTTCAATGACCGCGATGATCTTCCGCATGGTGTCGCTGGTCTGGGACACGCTGTTAGCCTGATTGTCCGCCTGATTCTTGACCTTTTGAATCGTGTCTGTGATTTCGTTAATAGTGCCCGCGGTTTCCGTCATATTGGTTGAAAGTTCCCCGCCTATTTGGGAAAGACTGCCTGCCTGTTGTTTAATATTCACCACAAGATTACTGATCTTATCAAGGGTTTCGTTGAAATAGACGCCCATAGCGCCGATTTCGTCGTTTGCGTAAATGGTCAAGCGTCTACTCAGATCGCCGTCGCCCTTTGAAATATCCTTCATCATATCACCGACGCGGATGATCCGCTTCGCTAGGTTATTGGAAGTTAGGAAGATGATACCCGCGCCAATGAGAATTGCGATTACCGCGAAGATGATGCTAGAGAGCATGAGCGTATTCACCGGCGCCATTATCGTTCTCAACGGAACAACGGTTACTATCATCCACCACTGTTGCGTTCTTGGAGTCAGGATAGGGTGGGCTAGTATGGCGTTTCCCTTGTGGAAGATTATTGAACTCCGCTCGGTGCCCACGGAACCTGTTACTGTAGAGACGCCCTCTTGACCCAGCACGTCCGCGTCCACGTTACGGAAGTTCATACCGACTTTACTTGCGTCGTAATGAGCCACGATCATCCCGGTGCCGTTATAGAGCATGGCTTTTCCTGTTTCATAGAGCTTCGCTTGATCGATCACCGTCTGCATATCTTCCAATCCGACTTGAAACCCCAGAACGCCCAATCGTTCCGTACCTGTCTGAACCGGGTATCTAATGTCCGCGAGGTATTTCTGCCTGCCTTCCACCATGTAGGGCGCGGGACCCATGACCATCGGATCAGTGGAAATGGACGCAAGCGTTTCTTGGTATTGATTAAAGGTTTCGACTCTTAAAGCGCCTGAGGCTCTGGTGATGGCAAAGGCGAGCTGTCCCGTCTCGGTCGCGCCTGACGCGCCCGTGTAGAACTCGTCCATGCCGTCATACAGATTGGGGGGAAATACCGCGTACACGGTTGTTAATATCGGAGCGCTTGCGGCAAGCGCGGTGAGCGCGTCTTGAAGCCGTGCGCGGCGTTGGTCAATCGGTATTCTTGTGTCGTAACACGTAGTAATGGCTATGGTTTCCAGAATCTGGAAACACTGCGCGCCTCCCTTTGTGATTTCGTTCCCCAGAATGGATGACGCGCTCGCCATATTTTCCAACACCGCGTCCCGCTGAAGTTTGCCTGTTCTATTTAGTATCACGATATTGATAACCGCGATAAGAACTACCGTAGTTAGTACATTAAGCGCCGTCAACTTAAAACTGATCTTCATTTCTACTCCTTTTTACTCTTTTTATAATAGAACACCAAAGTGTTTTGTTTTTAGATAGTAGTATATCAATATTGTTTTGTCAATCTTTCTGTTTAAGAATCTTAAAGCGCCTGATCCGCGCCGCCGCAAACAGCCTCGTGACTCTGGCTGTCAAAAGGCGGACTCTAACAACAAGTTATTGAACTTCGCTTTCATGTTGTTGAAGTCTACTTTCATGTTGTTAGAGTCTGAATTCATGTTGTTGAAGTTTAAATCCATGTTGTTAGAGTCTGAATTCATGTTGTTAGAGTTTAAATCCATGTTGTTGAAGTTTAAATCCTAGTTGTTGAAGCCTGCTTTCATATTGCTAAAGCCTGCTTTCATATTGCTAAAGCCCGCTTTCAAGTTGTTGAAGTTCGCTTTCATGTTGTTGAAGCCGAGTTTCTGGTAAACTGCCCCGCATTTCTAAAAATACGTTCCATCTTATAGGGACGGAATGGTGGAATACTTTTTATATTTGATCTATACTTGTAAAAAATAGACGGGAGAAGTGGAGGGCGGCGGTAGACTTCGCGCGCGAGGCGGGTTGTGCCTGCTGGTGTCTGGCGCCGCGCTGACGTTAAGGCGGCTGCGCCTGCTGGTGTCTGGCACCGCGCTGACACTTCCAACAATACCCATTAAGAAGTCATTAAACGGCATAGCCCGAACAGGCTTTGCCTGAAAAATTGAGGTAAAAGAATGAGATCATCAAAAGAAATTAGTATGGATACTAAAATCATTAAAACCATCGAGAGCTTCAAACTCTCTGGTAAGGCGGTTGAAACCGCAAGTCTCGTCATAGACGATGAAGAGATTCGCGCGATTCAAGATTACGGCAACACTGTTTCTATAAAACGCCTTGGTTACAACGATCACGGACCTGTGCACATGAGAACAGTCGCGCATAACGCGGTTGTTATGATGGGACTTTTGCGGGACGCGAAAGTGCAGACGAGTCTCGAAGCGGAGAACTGCGGTTGTTTTGAAGACAGCCTGATAGCGGTCGTGCTTGCGGGGTTTCTTCACGATATAGGCATGAGTCTGGGACGCCAAGATCACGAAATGCACAGCGCTTACATGGCGTATCCGATTTTGGACAGGATTCTTACAGCAATATACACAGACGTCCACCAGCGGGTAGTAGTCCGCTCGCTTGCCCTTGAAGGCATATCCGGACACATGGGGAACCGTCAAGTCTACTCGCTTGAAGCGGGCGTTATTCTTATCGCGGACGGTTGCGATATGACGAAAGGTCGCGCCCGAATTCCTATGCATCTCTCGTCTGCGCCTAAAGTCGGCGATATTCATAAATATTCAGCGAATTCTATCGAGGAAGTACGGCTTTCGTCTGGGAAAGAACGCCCTATCCGCATTGATATTGAAATGTCAAGCGAGGTTGGGCTTTTTCAGGTGGAAGAAGTGCTGTTAGGTAAGATAGCGGCGAGTCCCGCTAAAGGTTATGTAGAACTTTACGCCATGGTTCAAGGATGCGAACCAAAGCAATATATGTAAGGGATACGCGGCAACCTGTGCCAACAAAGCGACGCAGGTTGCACGGTTTTCTCAGAGTTCGTCCATTTTTTGTTTTGCGAGTTTCAAGATAGGATTCGTCCAATCCACTCCAAGAACAGACTGGAGATAAGGCTTGGCGTTCTGGTTGTGCGTATTGCCCACGCCGGTGATGAGCGCGCGAATACGGCGTTCATCCGTCTTATTGAAGACTTTGCGGCTATGTCTTTCGTTGATGTCGGTGATATATACGCCGAGGTTTTTCACCGCATCGTCATTTGCGATCTTTGTCATCGCGTC
>JAISEA010000018.1 GCA_031264475.1 Treponema sp.
CCCGGATACGCCGAGAAGAACATCGAGGTTCACGTAGACGGTAACAGGCTTACCATCGAGTCCAAGCAGGCGGAAGCCGAAACGACCAAGAAAGACGAAGAACGCTACATCATCCGCGAACGCAGACAACATTCTTTCAGCAGGGTATTTCAGCTTCCTGACAACGCCGATCCAAACGCTATTTCCGCGACATTTAAGAACGGCGTACTCAGCCTAGAAATAAAAAAACAGACCGAAAGCCAGAAACGGGTTATTCAGATTAACGGCTAACGGCGCATTAATGTAGCCGCTGTCCTTGCGGAGAGAATTTTCCTTCACAAGGACAGCGGACTAAGCGGCATTCCGTGGAGATTAGGCTTTAGCACCCGTGTACCAGACTAACGATGTGGTGCCAGACACCTTCGACGTGAGTTAAATCCGTCCACGGCGGCGGCTTGGCGATTACACACAAGCGCAGGCTTTGAATATTTTTATTAAGTCAACGTGTTCCCGCGTGTCGTGGACGCGGATGATATTTGCGCCCGCAAGGACGCTGATCGTGTTTGCGACAAGCGTGCCCGCGAGCCTGTCGGCTACGTCTCTGCCCGTAATGCGCCCTATGACGGTCTTGCGGGAAAGTCCTATAAGAACAGGGTAGCCCAGAGCGCGGAGGCGGGCGAGTTCTCTGATAAGCGCTATGTTGTCTTCCGTGTTTTTGCCGAATCCTATGCCGGGATCAAGTATAATACGGTCGTCCGCAACGCCCGCGGCTACAGCCCGTTCCGCAACCGTGCGTAAATACCCCGCAACTTCAGCGACCACGTCTCCATAAAGCGGCGACGCTTGCATGGTTTTCGGAACGCCTTTCTTGTGCATAAGCACGACGTAAGCCCCGTAAGCGGCGCATACCCGCGCCATGTCGCGGTCATCTTCCATCGCCGATACATCGTTGATAATATCCGCGCCGGCGGACAAAACAGCCTCGGCGACCGCCGCCTTTCGGGTGTCAATGGATACGGGTAGACACGACCGCCGCCTGAAACCTTCAACTGCGGGTAGAATACGCGCCAATTCTTCGTCTTCCGAAACGTATTCCGCGCCGGGGCGTGTGGACTCCCCGCCGAAATCAATAATATCCGCTCCATCCGCCTCGGCTTGCAGAGCCTTCTCTATCGCGGACGCTGGCGTATAGGCACGACTATCTGCATAAAACGAGTCGTTTGTGCAGTTCACTATGGACATGACTAAAGGAGTGGAGAAATCGAGGTTCATAGTGTCCCGCCATATTGCTTCCACGGGCATATAATCCTCTCTAATACATCAACTATACCGAAAAGCAAGAGACCGAGTAAGCTCAACGAAAGAATCGCCGCAAACATCTCAGGATAGGCGACTCGCGTCCATGCATCCACGATCAGATAACCAAGTCCAGAGTCAGAGGCAAAAGTTTCCGCGAGAAATAGGACCGCGGTTGCGGTGCCGAGGCTCACACGTAGACCGGTGCAGAGGTCAGGTAGCGCGGATGGTAGAATGACATGGCGGAATACGGCAAAGTGCCCGGCGTTCATAGACTTTACCGCGAGGACCGCTGTCTCTGGCACGCGCTCCGCGGCGTCCCGCGCGGCTATTAGAACTTGGCTAAAGATGGTGAAGGCAAGGAGGAATACCTTAGAGGCATTGCCTAGCCCCAGAAACAACATAATAAGAGGGAGAAATGCCGCTTTGGGCAACGGATGGATAATGTAGATGAACGGCGACAAGAAAGCGTTAAGCCGCGGCGACCGCCCCGCTATGAGACCCAAGAGCGCGGCTGGGAAGAAGCCAGCGGCAATCGCCAAGAATAGCCGTAAAAGACTTGCTGACGTGTGCCGCCAAAGTAACTTGGTCTCCGCGAGGCGCAGAAACGCCTTGCCTACCACAACGGGTTGCGGTAGAAACGCCTTGTTGATCGCTATCGCCGCAATGTGCCATAAGAGCAACAGCACGGCGATAGTAAGAAGGAACGATTGGCTTTTAATACGCATCGAAGCTAACCCTGTTTTGAGACGTGATCTTCATACGTCCTTAGCGCGGTTATCAATCACGCGCTTCGCCTTGCCTTCGGAAACCGGCAGACTGCCGTTTTCGTGCAACTCCACGCGCGGGTTGATACTGATCGAGGCTTGTAGGGTCTTGCGGATTTTCTCCTTGAGCGCATTCAAAAGGCGGGCGTCGTCCCAGAAGATGTCCGGTCCTACTTCGGTTTTCACGGTTAATCTATCCAAAACGCCCTCTTTTTCAACCACAATCAGGTAGTTGTTGCCCACTTCCTTCATTGACATGATAACTTCTTCGATTTGGCTGGGGAAGAGATTAACGCCGTTGATGATGAGCATATCGTCGGTACGTCCGGTGATGCGGTGTAGCCGACGGTGCGTCCGACCGCACGCACACGGCTCTGGATAAAATGCAGACAAGTCGCGAGTGCGGTAACGCAAAATCGGAGTCGCTTCACGGCAGAGACAGGTAAGTACTAACTCGCCGACTTCGCCGTCAGGTACAGGCTCCAACGTGTCAGGATTGACGATTTCACCAAAATAACCGTCTTCCCATAGGTGTAACCCATTCTTGCATTGACACTCAAACGCCACGCCCGGTCCGTTCATTTCAGACAAACCATAGGAATTATAAACATCAATGTGGAGTAATTCCTCAATACGGCAACGCGTGTCTTCAGAATACGGTTCCGCACCAGCAAAAGCTTTGCGGAGGAGAAGATCATTCCGCGAAAAACCCTCCTCACGCATCTTGGATTCTACATGAAGCAAGAAGCTTGGCGTGGCGTGCAAAACGGTCGTCCCGAAGTCCCGCATGAGCCGAAACTGGCGGGTCGTGTTGCCTGCGCCAGATGGTATGACTAACATACCAACTTCTTCCGCCCCCGCGTGGAAACCATGTCCACCGGTAAACAGTCCGTAGGTTATCATATTTTGGAAAACGTCACTCTTATTGCAACCGGTAGCGTAGATCGAGCGGGCAACGAAATTGGTCCAGCGGATGAGGTCGTCTTTGCTAAAATAAATGGTAGTAGGCGCGCCGGTAGTGCCGCTTGAAGCATGAAGGCGCACAATATCGTCTTTTGGCACACTTACGAAACCATAAGGAAAACCATCTCGTAAGTCATGTTTTGTGGTGAATGGGATGCGTCGAATATCGTCAAGACTTTTAACGTCATCTGGTGTGTTTATACCTGCTTTTTTCAACCGTTCCTTATAAAACGGCGTCCGTAAGGCGCTTTCAATCGCCCATTTGAGGAGTTCTACTTGATGCGTAAGCAGTTGCTCGCGAGGAAGCGTCTCCATTCTTTCGTTCCAGTATTGGTACCGCATAATTTCCTTTGTTATCATTTTGTCATAAACAATGTGTACGTGTCAAGCACAAACTAGGGTAAAGATAGGTGGAAAACAATCCGTCCAATCACGGAAGACAGGCTAAAATACGGTTTTAAGGCAGTTATTCCTTGCTAAAGGATAGTACGGTTTCGCTCCCATCCGCGTCCGCCGTGGCAAGGGTAAGAATACCGTCCGCAAGGGACCATGAGCTGACCTTAGCAAGATAGTCAAAGAATTCATTCTCTTGCAAGACTACGGGTTCCCTGATGGAGGCTATCAAGGTTTGAACCACCAGCCCAATTGAAAGCGACGCGCTCTTAACCTTGTAGGGAGCGCGGAAATTGTTCGGCGCTCCCTTACCAGCCACATTCTCATTCTCAAAACGCAGGGTATACACCTCGCCCATGCCCTCGGCTTCCATTTGCGCCCTGTCTATATATACCGCTTCCGCGCCCTTCCTGATTTCGGATAAGCGCCACGATATTCCCAAAACGTCGTCGTCAAAGGTTATCGGAACTTCGATTTCCCGCGCCGTAGATTCAGAAACCGGCTCGACAGCCTGTTTTACCGTAGCGTTCCCAGCGCAAGAAGCTATTAAACAACCCGCTAAAGCGGATAAGATTATTATTATCTTCAATGAATCTCTCTTAAAAAAATTAGATATAGTAAAGATACTATCAATCTAACAGAATCGGCAAGCTAAATGGCGGGAATTTGCGCACGACTATAAAGTGCATTCTTGTGGAAATCTTATGATTTTTTCCACATAAACACCGTTTTCTTGCGATTAGTTGTTGAAAACTCTGTATAACTAGTGTATAATATGTGCATATTATATAAGGATTGTGGATATGTGGAAAAGAGTGCGTTAGTTATCCACAATTTGTGGAAAGATTAATTACTTGAAATATAATAAATAATATGCAATATCCACAAGTGAACCGTCCTTATTATAACTACTACTATTATATATATAAATATAATTAAGAGGAATGGAGGAAAACTATGAAATTCACCTGTGAACGAAATATTTTACTTAAAGAGATCGGGATAGCACAGGAGATTGTTGCGTCTAAAAACGCCTTCTCTATACTATCGAACATTTATATCGAGGCTTTAGATGACTCGCTCATTATCAAAGCAACCGATGTTAAAGTCAGTTTCGAGACAAAAGTACCGGTCAACGTTATAGAGCCGGGCTCGACTACTGTATTCTGCGATAAATTCTTGGGCGCCTTGAATGTATTGCCAGACGGAGAAGTCGAATTTGAACAAATTGATTCGAATCTTGTCATAAAGACGCCTCTCAGGAGACTCCGCTATACGCTCAGAAGCATCGCGTCTGACAGTTTCCCGCAGTTTCCTGAGTTGAATGAGGATAATTTCTTCTCGATACCAATAAAGGACTTCAAAGACATGATCCATCAGACGGTCTTTGCCGTTTCCGATGACGAAACTCGTTACTTTATGACCGGTGTTTTCTTGGAGAGAATCGAAGACAAGCTTAACATGGTTGCGACAGACGGGAGACGCCTCGCTCTTATCAAAAAAAGTGTTGGTGAAGAGGTTCCTACGTTTGATCCTGTCATTGTGCCGCCGAAGATTTTGAACATAATCACAAAACGCGCTGGCGACGAAGGACTTATTTCTGTCGCCGTTACGGAGCGTTATATTTTTATCCGCTTCGGCTCATATAACTTGTCGTCGCTTCTCATTGAGGGGCAGTTCCCAAATTACCAGAGAGTCATTCCTGAAAGTCAGGAAAACGTCTTCTCGGTAAATCGTCTTGAATTACTTGACGCTTTGCACCGAGTGGAACCGTTGGTGGGAAAGTCTGAGCGTGTACACCTGAAACTCTCCCCCGGCGTACTTTCCATTTCTTCGGAAGAAAGCGATTTGGGCGTCGCAAATGAAGAAATCCCCTGTAGATACGATGGCGAGGAATTGTCCATTGCCATGAACTACCACTATATCGAACAGCCGTTCAAGGTAATGAGCGAAGAAACAATCAACATACAATTTACCAATACCGTCAAAGCGGTAACGATTTTCCCCGAACCGCAGGGTGATTTTCTGCATATCGTCATGCCCATGCAACCGTAGGGTTTCTTTTTACAGAACAAACAAAGGGTGTTATGAGGGAAATAGTCCCATAAACACCCTTTTTGTTTGTTAAACGAGGGTTCATGTGGATAGCGTCTCTACAATTCTTTTCCTTCCGTAATTTAGTGGACGCTGAAGTTAATACTTCGGCGCGTGATGTTTTCTTAGTTGGTGAGAATGGACAGGGAAAAACAAACTTCCTCGAAGCCGTTTACTTTTCTTCCTACGCTTCTTCGTTTCGGAGCGCCAATGATCGCGATCTTGTAAAAGACGGGAAGGGTCCGAGCGTTGTTATAGCGAAGCGTGTTTCTGAAGACAGCGGCAATGGAAAAACAACCGTTAAAATAGAGAATGGTAAAAAAAGCGTGGTTATTGACGGGAAGAAAGTTGACGACCGCAAGGAATTGCTATCCGTAACGCCATGTATCGTATTTTGCCACGAGGATATGGCGTTTGCCGCTGGCGCGCCGGAAAATAGGCGCTGGTTTTTTGATCAAACACAGAGCCTCTACGACCCACTGTATCTGGACGATCTGCGTAATTTTCGTAAAATCCTGAAAACCCGCAATAATATACTGAAAGAGTCGACTGACTTCGCAATACTTGACGTGATCGATTCACAGCTTGCCTTTTACGGCGTTAATATTATGAAGAAACGAGCAGAATCCGTGCGGCTTTTTTCGGAAATATTCGCCCCGCTCTATGAACAAGTTTCCGGCATAAGCAATATACAAATCCGTTATGTTCCATCTTGGAAAGACGGAGTAGGAGACGACGCGGGGAAAGTGGTTGAATTCTTGAAATCAAAGCGTGAGAACGACGCGGCTTTCGGGGCGACCCTTTCTGGACCCCACCGCGACCGTTATCTGTTCACCCACGACGGCGTTGAGTTTGCGCGAAACGCCTCTACCGGACAGCGTCGCCTGTTGGCGCTGTTACTGCGTGTTGTGCAGGCGCGGCGTTTCTTGTTCGTAACCGCAAAAAAACCGATTCTGCTGTTAGACGATGTGCTTTTAGAACTTGACCCGGAGAAACGCCGTCGGTTTCTGGAATCCATCCCGGAATACAACCAAGCTTTTTACACTTTCCTTCCCGAAGAGCCTTACGAGCGTTACGGCAAAGACGATACAATGGTGTATCAGGTCGCTGACGGGCGTTTTCAACGACAAGGTTTGTAGCCTATTGACCATAGAACGGGTAGTGAAATATACTAACGCTATGAAGAAAGACATTATCTTGGCGGGAGTAGGCGGACAAGGGGTGTTGTCCGTTGCCGCCGTTATCGCAAAAGCCGCTGTGAAGAGCGGTTTTTTTGTAAGACAGTCCGAGGTTCACGGCATGGCGCAGAGGGGCGGCGCGGTTCTGTCCCACCTTCGCATTGCGGACATGGCAATAGCGTCCGATCTCGTGCCGAAGGGTTGTGCAGACCTCATCGTTTCTATGGAACCGCTTGAGAGTCTCCGTTATGCGGATTTCCTGTCGCCAGACGGCGCTTTGCTCACTACAGACGCCCCGTTTGTCAATATACCTGACTATCCAGATAGTGCGCTCGTGTTGAAAAACATAGAATGTTTCCCGATTCATGGTATTATCAATGCAGTTGCTCTCAGCAAATCCGCTGGTCTCCCTAAGGCGGTCAACGTGGTTATGGTGGGCGCGGCTTCTCTGTTCCTCCCTATTTCTATCGAAGACATGGAGGCAACCATTGAGGAAACGTTTGCGGCTAAAGGGCAGGGGGTGATTGACGCAAATAAGCGGGCTTTTAGATTGGGAAGGGAAGAAACGCTGAATATCCGTCATACATAGCGGCGATTATCGTTTGAGTGAGAAGAGAACAATACTAAAAGGAGAACATTATGGCGATTTTACTTTCTGGGGATTTCCATGCTAATTCCAAAAACGAACTATCTTTAATTTCTAAACATTCTTTGATGGGACATTTCGGAATAGATACGTATCAAACGATAGACTACCATGTCATTCTTGGAGACGGGGGCTTTTTATGGCCGAACAATCAAAAGGGCGACGCTTACAATTACGAAGTGCTTGCCTGTCGCCCGTTTCCTGTGCTTTGCGTTGTTGGCAACCATGAGCCTATTCTGGGGAGAACCGATATACCAGAGGTTGATATGGGGCTTGGAGAGACTGTATACCAGATAAGTCCGCTGGTTTCTTATTTGAAACGGGGCAAGGTATATACCATTGACGGCTGGAGATTTCTCGTATTGGGCGGGGCGCTGTCCGTTGATAGGGCGTATCGTACTCCGGGAAAGAGTTGGTGGGCTGGTGAGTATTGGTCGGAGCAGGAGAAAGAGGATGTGTTCGCCCTGCTTGAAAGAGAGCATTCCTTTGATTTTGTTCTGTCTCATACCGGTCCTGAAAGGATAAACGCCCTAGCTTGCAGGGATATAATGGCGAGATCGGACAAATACGGCGATAAAGTCGCGTTATTGAATGACGAAATAGACGCAAAGATCACGTGCAAACGGTGGTGGTGCGGTCATTGGCACACAGACCGCTATTTTTATGACGAAACAGGAA
>JAISEA010000090.1 GCA_031264475.1 Treponema sp.
GTGTTAATGGGGTAAAGTCTAGGGGGAGAATAAGAGGGGGGGCGCATTTTTCCACAACGGAGGACGGCACACAGATGCCCTTGTGGTGCGCCCCCCTCGTTCCAGCCCTCCACCCCACCTCCTCGTCAAGGCGGGCGGAGCAAGACGCTTTAAAACGCCTTATGGGTGGGGGGCTTCCACTACCCCCCACTCCTGTCTCCGGCTATATGGAGCCGTAACTCATTGGCAGGGGAGGCTTCATTGCCGTGGAAGCCGCCCCGCGTCCTTTTATTTTTTGCCGTAACGCTTGCGGATAACGTTGCTGACGTGTTCAAAGTCCGGGTAGAAAAAGCCCTCGTTGTAATCCATTTTGTCCAGTTCCTCAAGGATGGGTCTTTTGTACTTCGCGGGAATGATGATTTTGTCTTTGATCCAGTCCAGGGGCATTTTGGCATAGTGTTTCTTTTCACCATTGATGCCGAAGAGGAAGAAATAGCCGTCCTGCCGGATGATACGCGGGTTGTTCATGCGGGGCCGGAGGCATACGACCCTGCCTAAGTCTTTGGGCTCTATAACGGGCTGAAATTGCGGCTTCTCTTCCCGTATATCATAAACCAAATATTGGATCCTCCAATCCTTATTAAAACTGTCCTTATTCAGACGCAGAATGTCCTTTATCGAAAATGGATACGGACGTTTGCAGAGATTGGCGAGAATGGAAACCGTGTCGCTATTGGTGAATTTTATCTCTTTCGTCGGGACCGCGTAGACGTAGACAACGCCGTCCTCCTTGAGGGAGTCTCCTTCCCCTTTATCGGCGAAACAGGCGAAAAAAAGGTCGATGAGCGGGTTTTTGCTTATGTCCAGAAGCCGTGTGGGAAACCGGAAATGTTGCATGAGGAACAGTTTTTCCACGGTTAAACGCTGGGCAAGCATTTCATCGGGAAAAATAGAAATGACCTCGTTGAAGATGTTGTCTTCGTCTTCGTAACATGGGTTGGGCGGATAGTAAAGAGACGGAATGTGGCGTGTTTCCAGCGGGTATACCCTGTTCACCCCGCGATAGAACACGGTGAGATCGTCTCTTTTCAGGAGCAGGTTGCTGAAGCATTGTTTCATAAAATCGCTGATTGATTTGATTTCCATACCACGTACCGCCTAATATATACTTTTTATGGCCGCGTAGGCGTCGCGGTAAGCGTCCATGAGCGTGGGACTTGCCAATTCGATGTCCGTTTGGCGGGCAAGCAGGGCGCGTTTATGATGTTTGCTTGCTTCAAGCTTGTTATCCATATACGTATATATCATGCCCAGTAGTTCGTTGGCAAAGGCGGTGCAGCGCAGAATGTCGCAATACTTTTCCTGCGCACCTGCGGCGGCTTTGGTCGCGGTATCTGCTTCGGCACGTGCTTTTTTTGCTTCGGCACGTGTGGTATCTGCGTCGTCTACTATGAAAACTTCTTTAGCGGCTTTCGCTACTTCTTCGGCGGCTTTCGCTACTTCTTCAGCGGCTTTCACTGCTTCTTCGGCGGCTTTCATTCTTTCTTCAGTGGTTTCTTCTTTTTTCCCCGCATCAGCAGTGTAGGTAGTCCTTTCGATGATCTTTTCGCAATCGGTGATAGCCGCTTCATAATTGTTGTTCAGGTAGTAGGCATAAGCACGGATGCACAAATTGCGGGTAGACAGGCAGTCTTTAACCAGCGCTTTTGAGGCATCGGCAATCGCATCACTATAGTTACCGTCTTTGTGGTCTTTGGTTTGCTGAAAACAGCGGGCATAGGCGCGATTGGCGAAATCCTCGCTTGACAATTTGTCGTCCTTTTCGGGAAGCGCGGCGATTGCTCCGTCCCAATCCGCGCTCAATAGAAACTTCTTGCAGAGTTGATTCTCTTTATCCATACTAATCTCCTTATGCGGACGGTTCCATCCGCCGCATCTTACTTAAAATAGGTCGCCCGCATACGCGAGACCTTATGATAAAGAGCGGCGCATACCGCCCGTATCATGTAGTATTGGGTTGCGTAAACTCTGTGGCAAACCTTCGAGTTTGCCACATGTGCTTGAAGCGCGCTCCGCCTTCTTTTAATACCCCATGCCTTGCAGGAGTTCGAGATTCTGCCGCGCGTTGGCAAGATTGGGATTGAGTTGCAACGCCTTCTCCCAATCCGCGCGAGCGTGGGCGTAATCCTCTTTGTAATAGGAGGCGAGTCCCCGGTTATTGTACGCCGTAGCATATTTGGGGTCGATGCGTATTGCCTCGGTATAGTCCGCAATAGCTTGGTCATACTCCCCTTTGCTGTTGTAGGCGATTCCCCGGTTATAGTACGCCGCCGCATAATTTGGGTCGATGCGTATTGCCTGAGTGTAGTCCGCGATAGCCCGGTCATACTCCCCTTTGTTATAGTAGACGATGCCCCGGTTCGTGTACGCCTTCGCATGATTGGGATCGAGGCGTATTGCCTTAGTGTAGTCAGCGTGGGCGTGGGCATACTTTCTTTTGTAATAGTAGGCGACGCCCCGGTTCGTGTACGCCTTCACATAGGTGGGATCGATGCGTATCGCCTTAGTGTAATCCGTGATTGCCCGGTCATGCTCTCCCTTGTCGGCATAGGCATTGCCGCGTTCCCTATAGGCAGTGGCGTTGGTCGGGTCAAGCCGTATCGCCTGGGTATAGTCCGCGATGGCATGGTCGTACACAGCCCGCCTTTCTTCAGAAACGCCAACGCCGCCCGTAGTTATCGTATCAACCGAGCTGAAGTTCTCACCCACGTCATATACACGGGACACGCTGGCGTACAACGCCCTGCCTCGCAACATCCACGCGGACTGCAAATCCGGTTCAAGGTTGATCGCCTCGGTAAAGTCCGCGACAGCCATGTCGTATTCCCCCCGGACCGCGAACATGACGCCCCGGTCAAGGAAAGTCCCGGCGGTCTGGGGCGCGGAAGACTCGCCCTCGTCACCCGTAATGACAGCGTCAGCCGACGCTAATGCAAGCGCCGCCGTCATAACGAGCACAAGACAAAGCAACCTCTTCATACAAAACCCCTTGTCGTTATGCGCTATGAAATTATCTTATGGCGCATACTATTTATATTAATCCGCCCTTCGTGGGCAAGCTTCCGCGTCCTTTTAATACCCCATGCCCTGCAAGATTTCAAGATTATCCCACGCGCTGGCATCAGTGGGATCGAGTTGTAACGCTTTCTCCCAGTCCGCGCGGGCGTGAGCATAATCCTCTTTGTAATAGGAGGCGATTCCTCGGTTATAGTACACCGCCGCATCATTGGGGTCGAGGCGCAATGCTTCGTTGTAGTCCGCGATTGCCCGATCATAATCCTCTTTGTCAGCATAGGCGATTCCTCGGTTATAGTACGCCGCCGCATCATTGGGGTCGATGCGTATCGCCTCGGTGTAGTCCGCGATTGCCCGATCATAATCCTCTTTGTAATAGTAAGCGAGTCCCCGGTTATAGTACGCCACCGCAAGATTGGGGTCGAGGCGTATCGCCTGGGTGTAATCGGCGATTGCCCGGTCATACTCCTCTTTGTTACTGTAGGCGACGCCCCGGTTACGGTACGCCCTCGCATAATTGGAGTCGAGGCGTATCGCCTGATTGTAGTCTGCGATTGCCCGGTCAAAGTCCCCCTTGTCAGCATACGCATTGCCGCGTTCTCTATAGGCGTTGGCGTTGTTCGGGTCAAGCCGTATCGCCTCGGTAAAGTCCGCGACAGCTATGTCGTATTCTCCCCGGCTGGTGAACATGACGCCCCGGTCAAGGAAGGTTCCAGCGGTCTGGGACGCGGAAGGCTCGTCCCCGTGTCCCGTAGTGGTGGCGCAGGCGGACGCTAACGCAAGCGCCGCCGCCATAACTAACACAAGATCAAGTAACTTCTTCATATAAAACCCCTTGTCGTTATGCGTTTGCTTCTATAAAACCTATTCTATGGCGCATGACGCTATTCCAGCCGCGTTATACGAAACCGCGTACGGCGCTTGCCTCGCCACCTAGGGAATGATCGCGCTGAATATGTCGCTCCACCGCCCCTTCTTCATCGCTCTTGTCTCCCAACGCGCCGCGAAATACAAACGCTTCCCGCGCTCGTCCTCCTCAAACGTCAGTTCCAGCGGGCTCTTGGTGGTAAACTCAGAGTGGAGTAAATCCTTCACTTTGCCCGGCGGCGTCTCCGTAAGTTCCCACACACATTCAAGCCCGTGAACATTCTCAGGCTTGCCCCAGCGCGCCGCGTGTTCATCACGGAACTTGATTCGCACGGTGCGAGGGTGCGGCGTCTCTATTTCAATTTCCGGAATACCATCCGGCGCAGGCACAGGCGTAGGCTTCTTGTCGTGGATCGGTATGCCAAGCTCCTTCCGTCCGGTGTCAGTCATCGCGTCGTTGTTCTGCAAGTTATTCCGAATAAAAACCTCTTCAAGGTGAATGAGCTGTTTCTTCTTCTCATTCTTCGTCTGCATATCAAGCTTCGTGTAGGACGCGGTTTGACACAGCTCGTACAGAGCCTTCACCTCGTTATGCAAAGCTTGCAGTTCCGCGAGCTTGTTCTCTTGCAAGTTCCACAACGTTTTGTGGAGGATGGATACGGCGATAAGATTCCCGCTCCAGTCCACATAATTCTTTTCTCTCGTAGGTATGCACTTCATAGGCAACTCCTTTTTTATTGATTGTATAGACCGCTCTTTGATCGAATAACGGTCTTATCCGATCGGATAACGTCCTTATCCGACAGGATAGCGCTCTTATCCGATCGGATAGTGTCCTTATCTGATCGGATAGCGCTCTTATCCGACAGGATAGCGCTCTTATCTGACAGGATAGCGTCCTTATCTGATCGGATAGTAGTCTTATCCGATCAGATAGCACTCTTATCCGACAGGATAGCGTCCTTATCCGATCGAATCACGACGATGAAAAAGCGCGGGCAGGCTATGCCGTCTTTGCGAGTATCTTTATATTCTGTTTGGTATAGCATATAGTTACCTCCGCCTTTCGTCATCTAGTATACAACAAAAGTAAAAAAGATCAAGAGGAAAAAATAATTTTATTTATGATGGTTGTTTTATGGGACAAAAAAAGAGCGGGGGCGCCCATAGACGCCTCCGCCGCTTCTTCTTATGCTACGCGCCTGAGTGCGCGCGCTTACTCTATCTTGAAACGCTCCACTTCCCGCGACAACGACTCGATACTCCCGTTGTTTTGAACACTGGTCTCTTCGACTCGGTGAACCGCGGTGTTGACTTGTTCCGCGCCTGCGGATATTTCGCTCATGCCGTTGGATATTTCGTCCGCCACCGCCTCAAGGTTCCGACTCTCGTTGATCACTTCCCGACTCCCTTTCTGCATCGACTCAGCGCTGTCCTTAACTTGACGAGTGGTATCGTTCAGACGACCAATCTCGTCTAGTATCTGGCGACTTCCCTCGTTCTGTTCTTCCATAGAAGTACGAATCTGCTCAACGTTAGAAGAAACTTGCCGCACCCCGTTTTCTATTGCCTCAAATTTGTTCAA
This sequence comes from Treponema sp., assembly GCA_031264475.1. The sequence continues at coordinate 5,507 of JAISEA010000090.1, forward strand.
AACCCCTTCGGTGGATGTGGTTATTTTGCTAATCGACTCGGTGATCTTCTTTAATACAACGCTGATAGTCTTGGATTGCTCCCCAGAGTTCTCCGCGAGCTTGCGTATTTCATCCGCCACCACCGCGAAGCCTTTGCCCGCTTCGCCCGCGTGCGCCGCTTCTATCGCCGCGTTCATAGATAAGAGGTTAGTCTGACTAGCGATGTTCTCCATGACCGCATTGATCTCCATCAAGCCTTCAGACTCACGGGCGATATTCGCAATGTCCTCTGACACTTCTTGTAAGCTACTCCGCCCAACATCGCACGCGGAAGCTAGTTGCCCTACGCCTCGGACGTTCTTGTTCAAGGTGTCTGTAACCGACTGAATGTTGGCGAGCATCTGCTCAATCGCTGACGATGATTGAGACACGCTTACCGTCTGAGTCTCTATGTTCTCGTGGAGTTTACCAATATCATCGGTGATTTGTTTCATCGTTACGTTGTTCTGAGTAACAGACGTAGTCTGAATGACCATTCTGTCTTTGATGTTCTTAATATTAGCGGTGATCTCATAGACCGCCGCGGATGTCTCCGTCATATCTTCTTTAAGACTCGTGCCGATGCCAGAGAGCGTTCTCGCGTTACCCTTGATCACGGTTATCAGATTTCTTATGTTTTCCAACATTTGATTGAAGTAACGCGCCATATCGCCTAACTCGTCTTTGGAACTGTCGTCCGCTTGTTTCGTCAGGTCCCCCGCGCCTACGTCTTTGAGTGTGTCTTTAAAACAGGTAAGCGGCTTCGTAATCAAACGGGACACGAATACATATATAGCGCATAGCACAAGAACAAGCATAATCACCACAATAATCAATATCGCCCGTATCATACGATACAAAGGAGCCATTATCATGCCCGACGGAATGGCAACCGTAAAACTCATGGGCGAAACACTCCTCCCTACCGCGAAAGGCGTTGAAAAAAGCATCATCTTCGCCGTGCCTGCCTTCGGCTGTATGTCGGCAATGAAAACCTCTCCGTTCTTAACCGCCCGCTCAAAGTCATTCATCTGTGTGCCTATTAAGTTGACGCCCGTCGCCTGCATATGCTTTCCAATAAAGGACGGATCAAAGTAAGCGCATATAACACCACTGTTGCTGAATACAGACGCTACTCCATCTTCAAAAGCTAGTATCTTTTGGGAAATTTCTTGCATCTTCGTAATGGCAATGTCAACACCAACAACACCAACAGCTCTTCCTTTGTTCTTTATGGGCACACAAAGGGTAATTATAAGAAACTGCTTGCCTCCCACCTCGTAGAAATACGGATCAATAAGCTCTTCGTTGCCGCTCCGTAACGGCTTCTGATAGTAATCACTTGAATCATAGTGAGTCAATGGCTCAACAATAATGTCTGAACCTTTTCTTGAAAAATACGGGATGAACCTGCCGGTGCCATCCGTGCCTTCTGTATTAACGTATCGCTCATCAACACCATCCAAAGCGTTTGGCTCCCAACAGGTCCATACGCCAAGCATATCCTCGTTTGCCGCAAGAAGTGAACGTAGTTGCATATTAAAAGTATTCCGCCGCCAGTCCGCGGGGAATGTGTCATATTGCTCAAACAGTTGCGCCATAGTTCTTATAGCGTCCATCTCCGCGTCAAGCCAAGACTTGATCTGAAAGCCGCCCTCTTGGGCGATACGAGTGGAATCATCAATCACAAGATCCGTTATCTCTTGCCGCGAAATCATCAGCAATACGGTTGTTAAGACCGTAAAGCCTATAAGATTCAACATAATCATAGTAATAATTAATTTCTTGCCTAGTTTCATTAGTATTAGTCTCCTTAATTTAAAAAGATAATAAAAAAAAAAGGCATTTGCAAGTATTAGCGTCTTTTTCTATGACTTGGCGATGTGTTCCTCTATCAGTCCGACGAGGACTTGGCTGTGTGTTCCTTGATCAGCCCAACGAGTTTTTGTACGGTTGTATCAAGCTTCGGGTCAGCTTGCATCTTCTCTTTGATCTTATTGCAGGAATGCATCACGGTCGTGTGGTCCCTGCCGCCGAAGTTTTGTCCGATCTCTGTAGTAGAGAATTCGGTGATTTCATGGGATATGAACATGGCGATCTGGCGGGGAGTAACGATTTTCTGAGAGCGCTTCTTGCCCTTCAGATCGCTGGAACTGAGTTGGTGATATTCCGCTATGACCTTTATGATGACGTCTATGGACATATTCGCTTGTTTCGGCGAGGCGAATACGTCTTTCAATTGTTGCTGGGCTACTTCTACCGTGATCTTTCTACCCGCGAGTTCCGCATAAGCGACGAGCTTGGTAAACGCTCCTTCGAGGTCCCTGACGTTTGAGGAAATGTTTTTGCTTAACAAGGCGATAACGTCGTCAGGTATATCGGCTTTCTTCGCTTCGGCTTTTCTCTTGAGAATGGCGCAACGAGTCTCGTAATCCGGCGGCGAAAGATCGACGTTCAGCCCACGACCAAAGCGCGATATGAGCCGTTCCGGGATGTGCTTAAGCTCTGAAGCCGGTCTGTCGCTGGTAAATACGATTTGCTTGTTGGAATCATAGAGCGCGTTGAAGGTATGAAAAAGCTCCTCTTGAGTGGCGCCCTTGTTGCCCTGTAGAAAGTGAATGTCGTCCATAAGCAGGACGTCTGTATAGCGGTATTTGTTTTTAAAGGCGTTGGTCGCTTTCTTATCGCCGATGCTGTCCACGAGTTCATTAAGAAAGTTTTCCGCGCTTGTATAGATGATCTTGAGGTCTGTGTGAGCGTAAAGATAGTTCCCAATAGCCTGCGTGAGGTGGGTTTTGCCCAGCCCTACGCCGCCATAGAGAAACAGCGGGTTGTAAGCCGCGCCGTCCGGGTTCTTGGTAACGGCTAAAGCCGCATTCGCCGCAAAGCTGTTGTTCACGCCTATGACGAAGTTGTCGAAGTTATAACTAAGCCGCAGATGCGGGTGAGGAGGCTTCTTCGCCTTTGTCGGTTGCGCCGCAGGAGCAGGCGTTGGTTTTGTGGGTTCTTCTCGCGGGGCGAGGGGTCTCTCCGCCTGTTTCTTCCCGTAATCTTCTTTTGCCTTGATTTGCGGCGTAACGACGCCGACTTCAAACTCCACGACGACATCTTGGTCGCTTATCAACCGCAGCTTCGCCTCAAGACTGGTTTTATAACGCCGCTTCACCTCTTCACGATAAAAGTTGGACGGAACCACAAGCGTAACGACATTCTCCGAATGAGACCGGTACTCAACCAACGCAAACCAACGGTTGAATTCCTGCTCTCCAATCTCTTCAAGCATCTGATTGAGAGCTTCTTGCCAAAAAAATTCGTAGTTTAATTCTACCATACCGTACCTCCTTTCCAAGTTATCCACAGGAAATCCACAACCGCCGCCATAAACCCGTTTGTTAGCATACTATACTAGATGTCCGCCCTTTTGCCATGTGATCTTTTGAAAGAAATTATAAAGATATTTAATTTGTTATATAATAACTTAGTATATGGCAATAAACAAGAATTTTACACATAGTTTTCCACAATCAAGCGTTTTTGTTTGTGAATAAGACGAGAAAAACTCTAACTTATCCACACTTTATTCACAATGTCTTTACTATACGTCTCAAGAGCCAGAGAGTTTTCTTGCTTCTAAATAGAAGCGCTTTTCTTCAGCATTACCCATAGAAAAACTCTTGCGTGGAAGGGAACCTGTCTTTGTTATTGTTTCAAAGAGCCCGTCTTTGCGGAAAGGAGGCAGGAGAATACCTATACTGCCCGCATTTGCTTGGGCAAGCGCGCACACTTCCTCATCTCCGTGAATATAATCAATGGCGTAGTTCATTTTCTCGGCGAAAATGTCCAACAAGGGCTGAAGTTCCGCGATTGCAAGGGCTTTGTTCTCAAACTCAAACAGAAGGCAGTCAGTTCCTGCTCCTACAAAGCCTAAACGGTTGTTGTGAACGTCCTCCCGCATGAGCCGCATAAGCTCTTCCGTCGAGTGCACGGAACGGACGCTGAGCAGAGACAGCGGACTTACCATAGCTGCAACAAGCGTACGCAAGGGGAACCACGCCTTGCTGGTTCGGTCTTTCTCCCAGATGAGACGGTGAATCGGCTCAAAGGCGATGCCTTCGTCATAGACGTTCTCAATTTCAACCATTGCGAAGCGGATCGCGGGGGCTTCTTCATCGGGGTGCGTCTGTTTGTATTCCTCCCAGACCTCTTTTGCCGAGGCAAGCGAATGGTTGCCGTCCCCTACCGCAAACAAGAAGGAGGCTTGCCCGTTAATCCCCTTTTGGCTCTTAAAGAAGTCCGCAAAGACCTTCGCGATAAAATCTTCGTCGTCCAAAGCCCACCCCGCAACACTGCCAGAATCAAACATCAGCGGCGTGTCATAGAGTGGAGGCGCTTGTTTGGCGCGGCTTGCTAACGTGGTCAGAACCGCGTCTTCCTTGTCGTCTATGAGAAGGAGGATGTGGGGAAGTTCGAGCGGCGCACCGTGGCGCACCGCCATACGCGCCGGGAGACGTTCTTTCACCGTGTCTTCGGTGCTTCGGATAAGCGCAGTTTCAGGTCGCCGCCATTCATATCTTTCAAGATCAATACAGATAACAAGTCCCCGCCGTCTTTTCTTGTCCACAGAACGCTCCACATAAAGGCACGTTCTACGCGGAGAGGCAAATATCCCTCCTTTAAGATAATGCTTCATCGTAGCGTGAATATGCTTGATTCTTTCCTTGCTATCCCCATCTTCGAGGAAAACCTCCGGAAAGATCAGGTTGAATGTGGAAGGACTGTCTCCAACGGTATATTTCACTTCGTCCCAGTATCGTCTGTCCTGTGTATGCTGGTCGCAGGCAACAACCGCCCATTTTCGCAAGTCAATATCCGCTTGAGGAAGCAGGATTTCCGGTATCGCAAGCCCAAATGCATCTAATCTGTTCATGAAGGCAGTATACTACTTGTTTCCTAGTTTCTCAATACCTAAGCGTTTATCGCTAGGGTAATCGACAACCCGTTAATGAGCATAACCCGTCTTATTTTTCAGAAAGTTTTTATAAAAAGAATTGACAAACCCTTCTTATTCGCGTTATTATTTGTACATGATAAAGCTCTTTAATCACAAAGTCTGTTTTTCAAACGGCTCTTTTTCCGAAACCACAGGAGAAAGCGCGAGCGGGTTAAGCATTGCCCGCAAGATTCTCGCCGCGCACAATGCGGGAGACGACGCGAACCTTGAACTACGCTTTGACGCGCTTGCGTCCCACGACATTACCTTCGTCAACATCATCCAGACCGCGAAGGCGTGCGGACTAGAAAAGTTCCCCATGCCCTATATTTTGACCAACTGCCACAATTCCCTGTGCGCGGTCGGCGGTTCGATCAACGAGGACGATCATGCATTTGGACTATCCGCGGCGGTGAAGTACGGCGGCGTCTATGTACCGCCCCACCTCGCCGTGATTCACTCGTTTATGCGCGAGCAATTCGCTGGTTGCGGCAAGATGATACTCGGTTCTGACAGCCACACACGGTACGGCGCTCTTGGAACTCTGGCTATCGGCGAAGGCGGCGGGGAGTTGGTGAAGCAAATACTCGGACAAACCTATGACATTGCCGCGCCTGACGTGATAGCCGTGCGCCTAGACGGGGCGCCCCGTGCTGGCGTTGGTCCCCAAGACGTAGCCTTAGCGATTATCGGGGCGGTGTTTCAGAACGGCTTTGTTAAAAACAAGATTATGGAGTTTATCGGGCAGGGAATCGCCAATCTACCCATTGATTTTCGCGCGGGTATCGACGTGATGACCACAGAGACTACGTGTTTATCCTCGGTATGGCAGACGGACGACGTAGTAAAGGACTTTTTGACCGAGCATGGACGGGCGGATGACTATCAAAAGCTAGAGGCGGACGAAGGCGCGGTATACGACGGCTTGATTGAAGTTGATCTCTCGCAGATAAAGCCCATGATCGCCCTGCCTTTCCATCCGAGCAACGTATTTGAAATAGACGAATTCAACGCAAACACGGGCGATATTCTGCGCTCTGTGGAGAAAAACGCGGTTGAGTTGGGTATAAAGCTCAGGCTTATGGATAAGATCACAGGAGGGCGGTTGAAAGTGGATCAAGCCGTCGTTGCGGGTTGTGCGGGAGGGACGTTTGACAACATTATGGCGGTTGAAAGCGTGCTATCAGCGGGAGACCGCGCGGAATATTACCCTATTCCCCTGTCTGTCTACCCCGGAAGCCAGCCTATCTTCTTAGAATTGACCAAGAACCGGGTGGTTTCGCGGCTTTTGGAGCAAGGCGTGGTTGTTCGCACCGCGTTTTGCGGACCTTGCTTCGGCGCGGGCGATGTTCCCTCGAACAATGGTTTGTCCATTCGGCATACGACGCGCAACTTCCCGAACCGCGAAGGCTCGCAACCGTCTATGGATCAGGGAGCCGGAGTCGCGCTCATGGACGCTCGGAGTATCTCCGCGACCGTGAAGAACAAGGGGCTACTCACCTCAGCCGAAGGGGTTGAAATCCCGCAAACGCCGTATCATTTTGACGATTCGCCCTATCGCGCACGGGTTTACCATGGGTGGGGACGCGCGGAGTCGTCCGCGCCCCTGTGTTACGGTCCAAATATCGTAGATTGGCCTAAAATACCGGCATTGGGAAACAGTCTGCTCATCAAAATCGTTTCTTACATCACGGACGCGGTAACGACCACGGATGAGCTGATTCCGTCAGGGGAGACTTCTTCGTTCCGTTCCAATCCTGTGAGATTGGCGGAGTTTACGCTTTCCCGCAAAGACCCGTCTTATGTAGCCAGAGCGAAGGAGCTGAAGTCTGCGGCTATGCACATCGCGCGTTCTGAAGGGACTTTCACGGAAAATGAGAAATCTGTTGGAAAGGCTTCGTCGGACGCGGCGGTTTCCACGATTGAATCTGAACTCAAGAAGGTTTTGCGAAAGGTACAAATACTTAATCACGGGTATAACTTAACAAATCCCCAGATTGGGTCTGCTATTTTCGCCAAGAAACCCGGAGATGGGAGCGCGAGAGAGCAAGCCGCGAGTTGCCAAAAGGTTTTGGGTGGAATCGCCAACTTCGCCAACGAATATGCGACCAAGCGTTACCGTTCCAACCTTATAAATTGGGGAATCTTGCCCTTTATCATCGAAGGAGAACCGTTTTTTAAGAACGGCGATTACATCTACATCCGCGAAACAAACCTTGATGCGTCAAGCTGGGGTGTATTTTATCTGCGTCCTGACTCTGGTGAAGTTTTACTCTACAACTTGAAGACCCCGAAACTCACGCCTATTGAGAAGGAAATCATAATGGCGGGTTGCCTCATCAACCACACTCAAAGGGTGTTTAAGGATTTCACATAGGTTGTCGTCCGAAAGGGGGACCCGCTGACCCCGTCTTGACGGAACCACGCTTGCAAGCAAGCGGAGCCTACGCGATGTTTGTTTAAAGCCTGTTTAACGACTTTACACGGGGCGTAGTCGGCGGTGTCAGACACCGCTTTGTTCTTCATAAAAACCACTGCGTCCCTTTATCATAATGGGTTTTCCCATATTTTATCCTTTCCCTTAATGTTGAACAATGTATTTCCAATTTATTCCCGCTATCGTCTAATATATACAGTGAATTTCCTTCCGTTTCATTCTGTTGCCATTCTTTTATGTCATCCCTCCTTATTCCCTCCACAAACATTTTAAAATACTTTTTCGGTATATTAAAACATATATGCGCGTAATTTTCCGATGACTCATACCGTTCCCTTTTATCCAAGGCTATCCACGTTTTCCCAGCATAAAAATAGGCGCTACGGGTTGACTTCATAACAGGTTTTAATTTCAAAATGTCCTTATAAAAAGAAAATGCCGTGTCAATGTTATTGACAGAAATGGTAATATGGTTTATTCCGTTTATCACTTATATCCTCCATTATTTTTAATAACCGCTTTGCCCCGTACTATATAATAAAGGCGTTCCCAAAATATTTCCTGTTATTTTCGTCGTTCTTCGCCTTCGTGTCAACCGGGGTATGGGCGCCGAAAGTCTTTTGGTAGGCGGCGTGCCATTGGATATAGGCGGAGACGAGGGCGTCCACTGCGCTTTGGGGGGTGTTGGGC
>JAISEA010000105.1 GCA_031264475.1 Treponema sp.
AAACCTGATGCTACCGTTATACATGCCATAAGAATAAGGCAAAAAACCCTTAAACTACCATGTTTCATCCGATACTCCTTTTCTTAATCATTATATAGTTGATTGTTGAAACTAAATCAATTTTTATTATAAATCTTTATTCAATTATTGTCAAACCCTTTTTAATCATTTTTATTAACTTTATCTAATTTTTTTTGCAGATTGCTCCTCATCGCCTTTTTCAATTCGCGTTCTAGCTCTTTATCTATTCCATTTTGAGCGACGACTATGACTTTTGATGAGACAAGTCCGTCTTCTCCTGCCGCCGCCATCTTAACAACTTGCGTTGCCTGCGCCCAGAGCGAATCGTCAAAAATCACCTTGACGCTTGACGCGGCAAACACAGGATCAAGCCATGAAAAGAGTACAACAGGCGTCTTGAGATGCTGGTCAAGCAGGCTATTTGAAGGGCCAAGCATGACAATAACGGTGAATGCCATATCGATGAAATTTGAATTCGCCATCATATATTGAACATTTGAAAACTCGCCTTCTTTTAGCCCGTCAGATAATGACGTTCTCTCCGCTTGAGAAAGAGGCGTCTTCTGTAAGACCGCTACCCTACGCTGTTCGCTGTTTTCTCCAGACACAACAGACGCTTTGCCGAGAATAGCCGCGCAAACGCCTGCGCGGAATAAGTCGGCTTCCACATCGGTCTGTACAGAAATCACGCCTGTTTCCCCTTTGGTGTCAGACGCTTGCTTGGCGCCTACAACCACGACCAGCGTCTGTGGGTTTTGCGTGGAAAAAAGCTTCGCGCCTTCAGAGTAACGGGACGGGAACAGCACGCAGAATGGCGCTCTCTCCTGAGCCGCGGACATTACGGCGATGCTCACCAAGTCAGGACTCGCCTCGTCGCCGATAATTACCTGCCTGACGCGCCGAAACAACCGCGCCTGAGTCTCGATGCTCCTCACAAGAATACGTTGCTCGCCGTACAGCTCGTTGAATGCCGCGTCCGTAACAAGGAGAACCGGCGCACGGGAGAAGAATACAAGCGCGACTACGCCCAGCAAAATAACGACCGCTAAAGGTTTGAGGAAAGGAGAGACGTATTTGGCGAGGTGGAGAAACCATCCGCCTTTGAATATATCCATATTTTCCAGCATAACATAAAGAAATGCGTAGTTCAAGGCGACGTAAGCAAGATTTTTTTTGGAAAACCCTTGACAAAAGTATAGGGAGTGGTAAGATATATATTCTTTACAAATGTTCCTTATACAGGGTCAAGCCAGTAAGACGGCTTAATACCCGCGTTGACCGAGGGACGTAGAAAATAGAAATCAAGACGCAATACTGCGGCTCAGCGATACGATATTGAAGAAGCTGTAATGTAACTTCAATACGTCTGTTGAACTATATTATTGGCAAGGCGACCGTTTTGTTTATAAATGGCAGGAAGTTGAGAGCGGTCTATCGTAAGCTTATTAATGAGAGGAATAAATGAACAAATTAACACCGGTAATCAAGATTGATGAGGAGAAATGCGTAAATTGTTACGCTTGTATTGCGGCGTGCCCGGTAAAGTACTGCAATAACGGTACGGGAGAGAAGATGTACGTCAACCACGATCTCTGTATCGGTTGCGGGAGTTGTATTGAAGCTTGTACCCACCATGCGCGGCTCATCGTGGACGACTCGGCGCAGTTTTTCAAAGCGCTCGACAAGCATGAAAAGATAATCGCAATCGTCGCGCCGGCGGTAGCCTCCAATTTCCCAGAACAATATCTCAATCTGAACGGTTATCTGAAATCACGAGGCGTGTCCGCGGTTTTTGACGTTAGTTTCGGCGCGGAACTCACGGTTCTATCCTATTTGCGCTATATAGATGAGGCAAAGCCGTTGTTCTGCATAGCCCAGCCCTGTCCCGCCATCGTTACCTATATTGAAACCTACCGCCCTGAACTGCTCCCTTACCTCGTTCCCATGCACGGTCCCATGTTGCATACCGTCAAGATGATCAGAGAGTACTATCCTCAATACAGGGACTACAAGATCGCGGCTATGTCTCCCTGTATCGCCAAGCGGCGGGAATTTGATGAAATAGGGCTCGTGGATTACAACGTTACCTTTAAGGCGTTGAGCGAGCGCCTCGAAGAACAGCGAGTGAACCTCGCGTCTTGCAACCCGCTGGCGTACGATAATCCTCCAGCGGAACGCGCGGTATCGTTCTCCATGCCCGGCGGGCTCCTTATCACCGCGGAACGGGAGAGTCCGGGTATCGGGCGAAGAACGCGAAAGATTGAAGGTCCCAACACTATCTACCCCTACTTGGCGGGCATCGCGGAAACCATAGGCTCAGGTCGCGGAAAAGAAGGCGAGTTGCCGCTGTTGGTAGACTGTCTTAACTGTGAAAAGGGGTGCAACGGCGGAACTGGAACCAAAAATGCCAAAATACCTATGGATAAACTAGAAGCGCCAATCTGGAAACGTCGGAACAAAACGGAAGCGGTATACGGCGGCTCCACGAAAAAAGGTCGCAAGAAAATCAACAAACTGTTGTCCCATTATTGGAAAAAGGGTCTCTACGAGCGTTCTTACCAGAATATGTCCCAAAACAACGCGGTAAAGATACCGAATCAGAAGGAAATGGCGGAGATATACAAGAGTCTGCACAAATACGGCGAAAAAGATATGTATGACTGTAATACCTGCGGATATGGAACCTGTCGGGGTATGGTTATCGCAATATTCAACGGTCTTAACCGTCCGCAAAATTGCCATCACTACAATCTTGCGCTTATTTCAGAACATGAGAAGACCATCGAAGCGCTCAACACAAATCTCGGCGAACATGTAAAACAATCGTTTGATTTTATAAAAGGCATAGACGGACTGATAGAAAATCTTAATACCCTGATTGAGGCGCAGGCCGCGGCTATTGAGAAATCTTTTACGAATGCGGAAAAAATGATGAACTCTATTAACGCCGCTACCACCATGGCGCAACAAAGACGAGAGATAATTCAGCGGATGGAAAGCAATGTGCAACAGGGGCAGGTATCCATGCGCGAAACCATTAACGCGGTGAAGGCCATTACCAAAGGGGTAGAAGGGGTCAATTCTACTATTAAAGTTATCAGCGGCATCGCGGCAAATACCAACCTGTTGTCGATGAATGCGGCCATTGAAGCGGCTCACGCGGGAGAAGCGGGCAAGGGCTTTGCGGTGGTGGCCGGAGAGATTCGCCGTCTTTCTGAAACGACGCGGGAGAACTCCCAGAATATCGCCCATATTCTTACAGACATTGTTACCGGCATAAAGGAAACTACGGTTCGGTCTTCCACGACCGACACGTTGATCAACACGATGGCGAAAGGGATGACCGATTTTACGGGAACCATGTCGGAACTTATCGGCAATCTGGAAGGACTATCCTCAGATAGTAGCGCAGTGGTCCGTACCTTTGTTGAACTGTGGGATCACGCTGAGATGCTGAAAACCGGATACCATGATATGATGGGTAAGATTCGCGATCTTGAAAAGTCAATGCAGGCGATCTCAGAAGCGACATAAAACACTGATGCGAGGTGAAAGGACTACCCTTGAGCCTCAGCCGTTTTTAACCGCGAGTCAAATAGCCCCCAAAGAAAGAAACATTTTAGCCTTCCGTTGACTTCGCGGTAAGTATTTCTTTACAGTACAGCACAATCATTCCTCTAAACCGGCGGCGCGTTGTCCTAACCGAGCGGCTAGAAAATAGCAGGTAGCAGTTAGCAGTTAGCAGGTAGCAGGTAGTAGGTAGTAGGTAGCAGTTAGTAGTTAGCAAAGAGGAAAGCGTCCTTCGGTGTCAGACACGGGCTTCCTTGGCGTGGGGTCGGGGCGACGTGGTGTCAGACACGGGGCGCGGTGTCTGACATGGGCTTCCTTCGGATCGGCGCGGCAGTGTCAGAGGCATCGGCAGGTAGCAGGTAGCAGTTAGTAGTTAGTAGTTAGCAAAGAGGAAAGCGTCCTTCGATGTCAGACACGAGCTTCCTTGGCGTGGGGTCGGGGCGATGAGGTGTCAGACACGGGCTTCCTTCGGATCGGCGCGGCGGTGTCAGACACGGGACGCGGTGTCAGCGGCGATGAGGTGTCAGACATGGGCATCCTTCGGATTGGCGCGGCGGTGTCAGACACGGGGTGCGGTGTCAGCGGCGATGAGGTGTCAGACATGGGCATCTTCGGATTGGCGCGGCGGTGTCAGAGGCATGGCAGGTAGCAGGTAGCAGGTAGCAAAGAGGAAAGCGTCCTTCGATGTCAGACACGAGCTTCCTTAGCGTGGGGTCGGGGCGATGAGGTGTCAGACACGGGCTTCCTTCGGATCGGCGCGGCGGTGTCAGACACGGGCTTAATGAGTAATGAGCAAAGGAAGACGGGGGAGCGAAGAGCTGAAAGAGGTATCGAAGCGCGGGTCTCCCTGCTATTTGCTATCTGCTCTTTACTCTTTGCTCAATATATGTTAATATAACCGACATGAAAGTACACCCCTGCCAAGATAGTATAAACCGTTCTTGTACCGCGCGGACATGGAGAACCACTTCTTTTAGAAGGGAGACCCCCCCCCCCGCATTTTAATTATATATAAACACTATAACGACACACAGAACAGGGACAGCTCCGTTGTTTCATACTCAGCGATTATCAAGCGAATATTTTCGTCATAAAAACTCATTAAAAAATGTAACTATTCAGCCGTATTCCGCCATAGCAATATAATCCTCCTTGTTATGGCGAATACGGCTTCTTCACCACAGTCATAGCGGTGCTTAATGAGCAATGAATAATGAGCAAATAGCAATGAGTAAAGGAAGACGGGCGAGCGAAGAGCTGAAAGAGGTATCGAAGCGCGGATCTCCTGCTACCTGCTACCTGCTAACTACTAATTGCTAACTACTAACTGCTACCTGCTCTTTGTTATTTGCCTGCGTTTTTTATAAAAAAGAATTTGACAACTGTGGATTTTGCCTAAATAATAGTAGATAAGAGTATCAGGCGTCGTATCACATTGATAACCACGCCTTGTAACTCTAAAATTGAGTAATGGAGGTTTTTTTATGAGTGAAAAATACATCATCGGTATAGACAGCGGCACACAAAGTACCCGCGCTATTCTTTATGATAGCAAGGGCAATCGTATTGCGACGGGTTCGGCGAATCATCCGAAAATACTCTCTCCCAATCAAGGATGGGCGGAGCATGGGAAGAATGATATTTGGGACGCGCTACGGGCGGCTGTAGCGGATATGCT
>JAISEA010000124.1 GCA_031264475.1 Treponema sp.
GATGTCCGTGTCCGCTTGATCGCCGAACAACAACGCTCCGCAAGTTTTGCGACGACCGCGATGTTTCGGGAAGCCGTTGAGACCCCCTCATCTGTACCGTCTATCACCTGTATCTTTTCTGGCTCTACCGCCAGTATTCTCACCGCCAAATCGCGCAGAATCCACACGAAGCTAGAATCCGCGCTCGTTCTTATCACGAGAGATTCGTCTTCTTTTAACGTCATTTCTACGGAACAGTCGTTGTTCCCGAATAGGAGACCACTCCCCTGATAAGCAAGGGCTATTCCTATGCCCCGTAACGGCGTTTCTTCTGGGTTATCCCGCCCGCGGAGTAGGTTGTAGGACGCCCATTTCCGCTTGTAATCCGCCATCGCGGTGACTCGTTCCATCACTTGATCCGCGAAGCCCTGTTCCTTGAGGGGAATTCCTATGGCAACCTTGCCGTCTTTCTTGAGGGCGTGCTTTATCCGCCACTCGGCAGGCATCATGCCGATCATATCCGCGATACGGGAGACGTGCCGTTCTATCGCAAAGAAGCCTTGGGACAGCCCAAAGCCTTCAAACGGTCCTTGGTAGGGAATATTGCTCTTTACTGCGGTGGCTTTCACGGTAACCGGTGAAAGCTGATACGCGCCGAGGCTCCCGATACAGATTCGCGTTAAGATTTCCTCGGTGAAGACTCCTTCCGCGCCTACGTTAATCTTAGCCTCTATGTCTGTTGTCAGGATTTCCCCGTCTTCTTTAATACTGCTCGTGATTTTTATTTCAGTTTCCGCGCGTTTCGGGCCGTAGCGGAAACATTCTTCCCGTGTCAGACAGAGTTTCACCGGCTTTTTCGTCAAGAACGCGCCTAACGCCGTATGACACGCAACCAGAGACGGGTACCAAAGCTTGCCGTCGAGGTGGAAACCGAGTTTTGTGGGAATAACTTTAACTGTTTCTGGGTTTATCCCCAAGACTTTAGCGACGGAATTCCGTGTATGCGCCTGCCATTGGGTCGCTGTGTAAACGGTAATCCCCGCTTCGGAAGGAGTCGTCAATGCACAGAAGGGTTCCGCCTCCCAATGATCCTGAATACCGGTGCGGTAAACGCCTTGAACTATGGTTTTATTTTCAACCGCGTCTGGAGGCAGGGGTTCGCCAATGACGAAGTTTCTTTCCATTATGCTTTCGGTCTGTTCCGCATTTTCCGTGGCGTCTTCCTGTTCAATCAAGACCTTGCAGTCTGCGGCGTAAGCCCATAGCTGTAGGTCGTCTGGACCAACGAGGATGCCCACGGGTTCGCCTCTGTAAGAGACGTTATCCTTTGCCAATATGGGGACGGGAAACTCGTCGAGTTGGTTGGCGCCGGGTATGTCCTTCGCGGTGATGAGCGTGTAAGAGGGCGGCATTTGGGGACATTCTACGGTTACGAATCGTCCTTGTGCGGATGGGGACCTGAGGGTAACGGCGAAGAGGGTGTCTTCAATGTTTATATCAGTAACAAATACATCCATTCTGCGATTTCAGGAGTGGTTTTGGCGTTATCGACCAACCGCCCCTTACTCTTCCTTTGATAGTTTTGACCGTCTGTGTCCCAAATGGAGGTTTTTCCATAGGGAAACCACGATAAAGGTAATTATTGCGGAGGCGACTGCCTCAATGGGTCCGTTGAGTGCGGCGATGGGGAAGATTATTTCCCAGGGGAAGATTTTGAGCAATCCGAGTCCGCCGAGAACGAGGACTGTATTGACGAGGCTTCCGATGATTGCCGCGGTGATGATGGCGATTGCGATGATGGGCGTCTTTTGTTCTTTCTTATTCCATAGTTGTCCGCTTATGAGGGCGTAACAGAACCATGCGGCGGGTCCTATAAGGATACGTGGGATCAACGCGATGAATGGATAGGTCATGAAAGCCATATCCACGGGTGAGGTTGCGATGATAGATGCTTGGATGATGCTGAAAATCCCAAACAGGATTCCTATAAACAGTCCCACAAAGGGACCTTCGAGTATTGCGCCTATGATGACAGGCACTTGTAGTATGGTTATTGCGGCTCCGAACGGCAATACAATGAAGCCGAGTCCGGTAATGCCCAACACTATGATGATTGAAGACAAAACGCCTGCAATCGCTATTTTCTTAACGGTGTTATTCACGATTTCCTCCTTATATTTTATTATGGGTTATTTAGAATACGCGACTCCGCCGACAGCGCCGACGACGACAAACCTACCGCCGCCATAGGCGGCGCCGTAGAAGTTATCGTTGTCAAAGAGGCTGTCAGTTGCTGGTATCCAACTTATTCCGTCAGAGGAGGACGCTATTTGGTAGTTATCGCCGACAGCGACAAACCTATCGCCGCTGTGAGTTATGGCTCTGATATTGTTGGCGCCGAATGCGCTATCTTCTACTTCCGACCATGTTATCCCGTTAGAGGAATACGCCATCTTGCCGCCGTCTCCGCCCGCGACAAATTTACCGCCGCCATAGGCTATACTGTAAATGGTGCCGCTGAAAACGCTGTTTTCTACCGCGGTCCAGTCCGTCCCGTTAGAGGAATACGCCGTCTTGCCATCTTCGCCCACAGCGACAAACTTACTGCCGCTATAGGCGACGCTATGGATAACGCTACTGCCGAATGTAGTTTCCCCTACCGCGTCCCATGTAGTCCCGGTTATGGAAGAATACGCTATCTTACCGCCATCGCCTACAGCGACAAACTTGTTATCTCCATAAACGATGCCATAGATGCTGTCGGTGAATGTACTATCCCCTACCGCAGTCCAGTTCCTCCCATTAGAGGAATACGCCATCTTGCCGTCCGCGCCTACGGCGAAGAACCTGTTGTTGCCATAGGTTATACCGAATATATCATCACTGAATTTGCTATCCGCTACCACGACCCATGCGGTCGCGTTAGGAGTGGCAGTCCATACCGTCGTGTTAGTGGGATCGGGATATACCATTTTGCCGCCAGCGCCGCCAGCGACAAACTTGCCGCCGCCATAGGCTATGCTATAGATATTATTGGCGCCGAAATTACTATTCCTTACTCCCCACGACAAGGGAACATTGCCAGCCACCGCCGTGACCGACGCTCCGCTACCTTTGTTTCCCGAAGCGTCTACGCTCTTAACGGTAAAGGTGTACTCCGCATCATTGATCAGACCGGTTATTTCTTTAGTAACGGTTCCCTGTTTAACGATGATGGGGCTTGATCCGTCTGGCTTATAGGTAATTTCCACGCTGTCAAAGTCCGTATCGCTCGGCTCAGTCCACGAAAGAGTTACTTTTTCATTGCCGCCTACAGCGGTGAGAGTGGTAACATTGCCGGGCGAATCGAAGTCATCGTCGACGTCGTTGATGCCGCCGCCGCATCCCGCAATAATCAATCCGAAAGTAAGCATAAGCGCCGCACTTCTCAATAAAAACTTGTTCATAAAAAACCTCCTATCTTTATACTACCCGCCACACCTTGCTTGGAATTGCGAGCTTTTTCTTTAGGTATAAGTTTATTATCCAATTACTGCGAAAAACGTCAAGCACCTTTCAGGTGTTTAAATACTTCACACGGGTTGTTGTACGAAAGGGTGCGCCGCTGTCCCCGACTTGACGGTTACGCTTGCAAGCAAGCGGAACCTACTCGTTGTTAGAAGAAGGGGCGGAGCGCTTTAGAACACCCGAAGGGTGCGCTTGCACGCAAGCGGAACCTACTCGTTGTCTGACACCCTACTATCTGCTAACTACTAACTACTAACTACTAACTATTCACTGCTAACTATTCACTGCTACCTACTACCTACTACCTACTACTTGCTAACTTATAAGTGGAAAGGCGGCTGAAATTGCGCTTTTGAAAATAATCGAGAAAAGAAAAAATTCACTTGCATGAAATATCAAAACTATATACAATAATTCTAGTTCAGAAGTAACTACTTTTAGACTAGAAGTAACTACTTTTGGTTCAGAAGTAACTACTTTTGGTTCAGAAGTAACTACTTCTGGTCTATAAGTAACTACTTCTAATTCAGAAGTAACTACTTCTGGATCATAGGTAACTACTTATGATTCAGAAGTAGTTACTTTTAGTTCAGAGAAAAAGGAGAAAAACATGGCTCATTATAGAGAATGGCTTCCAACAACCAGAGACAAAATACTTGCTATGTGTAGAGAATGGATTACCGCATTGATCGCGTCAGCTTCGGCGTGGAATGTCCCTCAAAATGTTATAACTGAACTGCAAACACTGTTTGCCTTAGCCGAAGCTGCCTTTGGCGCGGCGCAAGACTCAAGCGAGCGCACCGCTTACATCAGCGCCAAATGCAAAGCGGCTTTTGGCGCGCTGGTTGGGAAAATGCGGCTTATCAAAAGGCATTATTTTCTCAGTCCGCCGCTTGCGGACGCGGATTACGCCTTACTCGGATTGAAGCCGCGGGATAAAGCCCGTTCGCTGGTTCCCCCTCCGATAGACCAAGTATTAGCGGAAATTTCCCGCCCCGGGATTCATTTGTTGGAATTGCATTTTCGTCCTGCTCCCGAAGCCTTGTTGGACCAGCATCGGGGCGATTACGGCTGTCGTTATTATTGGGGCGTCATGCCGCCGGGCGGCGCTTCGGTGGAGGCGGCGACCGGCGAGAAGCGGGAATTGATGAACGTCCCTACGTCGGGTGCACTTCTTCCATTCTCAAAGTTCACCCGTCGAAAGAAAGAACGTATCGACTTTGCGGCTGGCGACTCTGGGAAAAGAGCGTTCTTTTGCGTGCGTTACGAAAACGCCAAAGGGGAGGCGGGTCCCTGGGGTCAGATATTTTCATCAATTATCCCATAGGCTTCGCCGGTGTCAGATACCTGCTTATTCTCGAAAAGTGAATAGGTAGCAGGTAGTAGAGTGATTAGTGATTAGTGTTAAGGTGTCTCTAAAGAGTAATGAGCAAAGGAAGACGGGCGAGATAAGAGCAGAAGATCAAAGCGCGGGCATCCTGCTCTTTACTAACTGCTACCTGTTAATTGCTATTTGAGTAGATTCCGTTTGCTTACAAGCGCACCCTTCGGGTGTTTTAAAGCGTCCTACTTTACCGCCTGTCGGGGACAACGCACCCTTTCTAACAACGAGAAGGTTCCGCTTGTTTACAAGCGTAACCGTCAAGACAGTGGAAGCGGGTCCCCCCTTTCTAACAACACCCCGTGTGAAGTATTGAAACACCCGAAGGGTGTTGACAAAAGGGGAGAACTGTAGGATACTTATTTTAAGACAACGAGTAGGTTCCGCTTGCGAGCAAGCGCACCCTTCGGGTGTTCTAAAGCGCTCCGCCCCTTCTTCTAACAGCGCCCGTTGTGAAGTATTTAAACACCTGAAAGGTGTGTGAAGTATTGAAACACCCGAAGGGTGTAAAAGGAGAATAAAGCGATGTCCAAGCGAGTATACGGAAAAGAATTCGGGTTTCATACCAGAGCAGTCCATACGGGGAATGATGTAGACGGGGAGACAGGAGCGCTCCGCCGCCCTATCGTGATGGCAAACAGTTACGCCCTGCCCTATGATCCTTCGGAACTCAACTGGAGCGAAGCGGGAAAGAATCTCTACACCCGGAACGGAGGGAGCAATCAGCAATACCTTCAGGAAAAGCTTGCCGCGCTCTCCAACGGGGAGGACTGCGTAGTTTTGGGAAGCGGGGTGGCGGCTTTGTCCGGACTGTTCTTCTCCCTCCTGCAAGCCGGGGATCATGTCGTCTTCTCCAGCGTTACCTATATCGCGGTGTACCGACTACTCCACGAACTCTTAAATACCAAATTTAAGGTAGAAACCACCATTACGGATACCACGGATCCAGAAGCGGTGCGGCGGGTCATGCGTCCCAACACGAAGTTGGTACATATCGAGACGCCGGGGAATCCAGTCATCGCCATTTCCGATATTTGCGCCATCGCTGGGATTGCCCATGAAGGAGGCGCGCTTCTTTCGGTAGATAATACCTTCGCCTCTCCTTATAACCAGCGCCCTCTGGACCTGGGCGCGGATTTCTCCGTGGAAAGCCTGACAAAATACATCAACGGGCACGGAGACGCCATGGGCGGCGCCATCATCGGCGAAAAGCGCTACCTCGACATCATCCGCGCCCAGTCGCAGGTAAATCTGGGCGGGGTTATCAGCCCCTTTAACGCATGGCTTATCATGCGGGGCGCGGTAACCCTGCCCCTACGGATGCGGCAACATAACGACAACGCCCTTCGGACCGCCCGCTTTCTGGAATCTCTGCCCTGCGTCAGCTTCGTCACGTATCCGGGGCTGGAAAGCCACCCCAACCACTCCGTGGCAGTCTCCCAGATGTCGCCCGGCTTCGGTGGAGTCCTTGCCTTCGGTCTCAAGGCGGATCACGATACCCACAACCGCTTCGTCAGCCACCTGCGGGTGATTACTTCCGCGGTATCCCTGGGACATGATGAAAGCCTTATCGTGTTTCTGGGCGAAAAAGACGAGCGTCAGTACCTGTACCCACCGGAATTCCACAACGGCTTTTTCCGATTCAGCGTGGGACTTGAGGACGCGGAAGACATTATCGGCGATATTGAACAGGCGCTGAAAAAGACCGACCTCCTCTAGGAAAC
>JAISEA010000025.1 GCA_031264475.1 Treponema sp.
ATGCAGTGGATAAAGTGTAATTTCGCCAAGGCGTGGAATAAAGCGAATGGGCGGACGGGGCACGTCTGGGGAGAACGGTTCTATTCCCGGATAATCAGCGGGATAACGGACTTCCTGCGGGTGCGGGAGTACATCGCGGAGAATCCGGTGAAGGCAGGACTTGTAGAACGAGCGGCTGAGTGGGTGTTTGGCAGTTTATACCATCGGCTCCACCGCCTCACTAGTTTAGTAGACGATGCGGCGGCTGACATTTTTGCCGATCCGCCGTTGGTGGCGGGGCAAGTTTAGTGGGCATTATGGTGTCAGACACCGAAGCCCACGCAGTTGACAATGTGGGAAAGCAGCCTAGGACGGGTTGGGGGGGGGGGCGGAAGACCCCGAAGGGGGTCTGGAGACAGGGGGGCGCACCACAAGGGCGCTTGTTTGCCGCCCTCCGTTGTGGAAAACCGCGCCCCCCTCCTACTTATTAGGAGTCGCCTGCCTTGCGGCGGCGCACCCTTCCTAATAACGCGGAGGTTCCGCTTGTTTACAAGCGTAACCGTCAGGTCGGGGACAGCGGGTCCACCTTTCGGGCAACACCCGTTGTGAAGTATTTAAACACCCTTCGGGTGTAGACGAAACAGCCTTTGAATGTTATATTAACTGTCGGGGTCAGCGGCGTGCGGACAACGCGGAGGCTCCGCTTGCTTGCAAGCGCACCCTTCGGGTGTCTGACACCTCTGTGTAATACAACGCGGAGGTTCCGCTTGTTTACAAGCGTAACCGTCAGGTCGGGGACAGCGGGTCCCCCTTTCGGACAACAACCCGTGTGAAGTCGTCTAACACCCGAAGGGTGCCTTTCGGACAATACCCGTTGTGAAGTCGTCTAACACCCTTTGGGTGAAATTATGCTTGAAGTTAAACAAATAATAAGAAAAAACGACAATTTCTCTTTAGCGGTTGATTTTTCTGTCAACGACGAGGAAACCTTTGTCCTTCTGGGACCATCAGGCTGTGGAAAGACTACCACGTTGAACATCATAGCGGGACTCGTTTCGCCTGAATCTGGTGAAATCCTCATCAATGGACAGAACATTATCCAAACGCCCGCGTGGAAACGCAATATCGCTTTTGTTTTTCAGGACTTGGCGCTGTTTCCTAACATGGACGTTGAGAAAAACATAGGCTACAGCCTCTTTATCAAGGGAATCCCTAAAAAAGAACGGCAAAAAATCGTTAGAGATATGCTCGACATGGTTCACCTACAACGTTCCTTTGCCAAGAGGAAAATACAGACCCTTTCGGGCGGTGAACGCCAGCGAGTCGCCATTGCCCGTAGCCTCGCCTCCCCTCCACAAGTCCTCCTCATGGACGAGCCTTTTTCTAGCCTTGACCATACACTCAAAGAGGAACTTTGGCGGGAATTTAGACATATACGCGGCAAAGCCCCTTGCGTGTTCGTTACCCATGACTTAGAAGAAGCCCGTATCCTAGGCGACAGACTCGCGCTTATGAAAAATGGACGAATCGAGGGATGGGACACAACAACAGGATCAGGCGAATTCCGAAGCGCCCCAGCCGATTGACCTTTTATAACAATTTCAGTAAAATACATAACATAAATGGAAACATTGAATTGGGATGATTTTATAACAAATGAAGAGAAAAAACCTTTTGCCGCTACCATAGGCGTATTTGACGGAGTTCATCGGGGTCATCAGGCACTAATTGAACGAGTAGTAAGACAGAGAAAGAAACCCACAGTTATCACGTTTCGACAGAATCCCAAGCAGGCGTTGGCGCGTCAAGGTGGAAAAAATATCATCAGCCTTGAAGAAAAATTGGATATTTTTGAAAAAATGGGAATAACTCGCACTATACTCATTGACTTTTCCGAAAATTTCAGTAAAATGGAAGGACAAGTCTTTATAGAGACTCTGCTTAACAGAGGGTTGTCATTTTTGGCGGTTGGAGAAAATTTCCGATGTGGATACCATCGGGACACGAATGTGGAAGCCATTCGGCGAATCACCGCGGAGCGTGGCGTGGAAATCAACATTGTTCCGCCGCTTCTGCTTGGTGAAAGACCTATCAGTTCCAGCATGATACGCGAGGCAATAGAACGAGGTGATTTCGTGTTTGTCTCCGCTGCCCTTGGCAGGGAATTTAAAGAATTAAGGAGAAACTATGATTTCTAAAGAAGAAGTAACTTCCATAATCACAAAGTACGGTAAAAATGAGAAAGATACTGGCGATACGGAAGTGCAGGTTGCGATACTAACAGGCAAAATCAACAGGTTGGCGGAACACCGCAAGCTATTCAAGAAGGATAAGGCGTCTGCGCGCTCCATGATTATCCTTGTAAGCAAGAGACGGCGGCTTCTCAAGTATATCCAGCGCACGAATATCGAGATATATCGCAAGATTTTGAAAGATTTGAGTTTGAGAAAATAGAAAGTAAAAAATAGTGAATATTATCGTTTTTGTCCTGTCTTGTTGAATATCTTTTGAACTACATATTCATTATTAACCTTTTTATCCCTATTCTCAATATTTAATTATTTTATTTAAGGAAGAAAATGCAGAAAATAACAATGCAGCTCGCCGGAAAAGAACTCTCACTTGAGACAGGCAGAATTGCAAAGCAGGCTAATGGGGCTGTTTTTGCTCAATATGAAGGTTCCGTGGTTATTTCCACGGTTTGCTGTTCAGAGGATGTAGTCGAAGGACTGGACTATGTGCCAGTCACGGTTGATTATAACGAAAAATACTACGCGGCAGGCAAAATACCGGGCGGATTCATCAAACGAGAGGGTAGACCCAAGGATAAGGAAATTCTCGTGTCCCGCCTCATCGACAGACCTATGCGTCCGCTCTTTGAAAAAAGCTTCGGCAGGGAAATTCAAATCGTGCCGACCGTGCTTTCCACAGATCAGGTGAACCCACCGGATATGCTGGCAATAATCGCCTCATCAGCCGCAGTCCATATTTCAGACATTCCGTTCAACGGTCCTATCGCGGGCGTGCGCGTGTGTCAAGTTGATGGTCAACTCGTGGTGAACCCCACTTACGACGACATCGCAAAATCAACCATGGAAATCGTGGTTGCGGGTACCAAAGACGGCATCACTATGGTCGAAGGCGGGGCAAACGAGGTTGACGAAAGCTTGATGATTGACGCACT
>JAISEA010000085.1 GCA_031264475.1 Treponema sp.
AATTCAATTATGTCTGGAGCCAATTCAATTATGTCTGGAGCCAATTCAATTATGTCTGGAGCCAATTCAATTATGTTTAAAGCCAATTCAATTTCAACAGATAGTAGTCAGTGTCAGAGACGAGCGGGTGTCAGACACCCACCGTGTGGATTGGGGGGTGGCGGAAGACCGCCTTCGGCGGGCTGGAGACAGGGGGGCGCACCACAGGGTTTACTGTGCGCCATCCTCCGTTTAAGGAAAGACGCGCCCCCCTCATGCTAGTGATTAGTGGTTAGTGATTAGCCAGACATTCGTACAACGAGTAGGTTCCGCTTGTTTACAAGCGCACCCAAAGGGTGTTCTAAAGCCATCAAGTCAGTGGAGGCGGCGCACCCTTGGGTTGTTTTAAAAGCGTCCTGCTCCGCCCTTTCTTCTAATATCGCATAGGTTCCGCTTGTTTACAAGCGTAACCGTCAAGTCAGTGGACGCGGGTCCGCCTTTCGGACAACAACCCGTGCGAAGTATTTAAACACCTTTCAGGTGCCCGAAGGGTGTGTGAGGCGATTTAGTAGAGCGTCGTTGTGCCGCCAATCGCAGGAAGCTTTGACGCGAAGGTCAAGCTCTATCTTCCAATCAAAGATGTCCTGTAGGTCTTTAAGCGCGGCAAGGCGGATGGATTTGACCATTTGCCCGCCCTTGCCTATGATCATGGACTTCTGGGACTCCCGTTCCGCAATGATAAACGCCCGCACCCATAGCTTCTTATGCTCCGTCTCCGCATCCCTGAACTCCGCGTCCGCAATCTCCACATAAATACAATGCGGGAGTTCCTGCCTGAGCCTATTCACCGCTTTTTCACGGATAATTTCCGCAATGCGGAACTGAACGTCCTGATCCGTGTAACAGTCTGTGGGATAAAAAGGACTTTCAATCGGAGACAGGTCAAATATCTTTTTTAATAGAGGAACCAACCCGTCGTTTTGCGCCGCGGAAATCTTGAAAATCCTGTCCTTGGCTAGGGTAGGGAAGCGCTCTTGCAAGAAGTCAATGGTTTTTGCGACATCGCTTTGAATGTCCATCTTGTTGATCGCGACGACGAGTTTTTCAGAAAAATGCTTCAAACAGTCCGCGACAGCAGACTCCTCTACGCCCGGAGCGCGAACCGCGTCTAGCAAATAGACTACAACATCCGTATCGTCCATACTGCGCCTCGACACTTCAAGCAATTTCCGATTGAATTTCTTCTCGGAAATGTGTCTGCCCGGAGTGTCAATGAAAACTATCTGCCCTTCGGGTCTGTTCACGATGCCGCGTATGGCGTTTCGCGTCGTTTGCGGCGAAGGACTGACAATGGAGACTTTTTCACCGCATAGCCTATTGATTAGCGTTGATTTTCCTACAGAAGGTCGCCCTATAAGCGTCGCAAACGCGGCTTTCTGTTTCATTTGAATGTTTTCTTCCATAAAAATTTCCTGTTAAGACTTCCTGCGGTACTCTTCATAGACGACCAACATCTCTTGAATGAAGCGCCCTACCGAGTAGTTGCGGGATAATTCTACGGAGCGAGCGCCCATATTCCTCTTTGAGTTCGGGTCGCTCAACAGTTCAAGCGCCTTTTCCCAAAGCATGGAGTCATCTTCTACCTGCCAGCCATTTTCACGGTTAAGAACCATGTCCGTGATACTTACATCCGCAACCGCGACAACCGGGAGACCCGACGCCATCGCTTCTATAAACGTTATGGGATGCACTTCGCTGTGAGACGCGCTCATAAATAAGTCCGACGCCGCGTATGATACTTTGATTTCATTAGGCCATTGCAAATAGCCAGTAAAGATAATAGATTCGGACAAGCCCAGCTCAAAGGCGTGGGATTGGAGTTCGTGGCGGTCTGGACCATCACCCACAAGAAGTAGCTTTACCTTAGGGTCTCTGTCATGCATCTCTTTGAAATTCCTGATCAGCGTGTAGATGTTCTTTTCAAGACTCAATCTACCGACGAAAATGATGAGTTTCTCATCAGGCGCGATAGAAAACTTCTCACGGAACGATTTTGCCGCATCCATCACCGCGGAAGATCGGTCGTAGAACTGCGAAAGGTCTATGCCGTTAGGCACAACCTTAATGGCTTTGTCATAGCCGATACTATCAAGGAAATTCTTTACCTTCCGCGAAGGGGCGACGATACAGTATTGATTCTTAAACACCCTCTTGAAGAAAGGCTTCAGGTGAACGATGGGCTTTAACAGAATAGGAATATAATAGATATAATCCGGATAATACGTGTGCAAGGTATGGACGAAAGGAACACCAAGTTTCCTGCATATCAACCGCGCCGCAAGGTAAAGACTAAACTCGGTATGAGTGTGAATAACGTCAAGTTTTAGAGACTTGGCGATAAAAATGAGTTCCTTTTCAAGGAAAATACCGACTCTATGCTGGGGTTCTGCGGGAAATTGGAAAGAAACTACGCGGAAAACACCCTCTTCGTCTTTAGCGTTGGGATATTGAATCGTGAAAATATAGACTCGATGCCCCAGCTTCTCTAATTCTGTCTTCAATGTCCTCACAACGGTAACAACACCATTGACTTGAGGGACATAAGTATCTGAAAAAATGCCGATATTCATAATATTTACCTCGTTTATAAGATAAAACAATTTTGGCTGTGAATCAAGCTCTGTAGTAAGTTTAACTAATCGAAGCTTGTCCGCAAAGACGGTTATTTTTAAGATGCAGGCGGATTTCAAGTGAACATCCGCATAAAATCCTGAAAATCTTTAAATAACAGACGCTTTGACGCGGGTAAATATTGCAATTCTTTTTGTTTATGATGTAAAGTAGAGTATGGCAACTATTAAAGATATTGCTCGCGAAGCAAACGTCAGCGTTACAACGGTATCAAACGTGATTCATAGGAGATCATCTCGCGTGGCGCTTGAGACTATTGAGCGCATCAACGCTATCATAGTCCGTAATCACTACACGCCGAATCTGTCAGCACGTTCCTTGGTGAATAAAACATCCCGAATTATCGGGGTAATCAATCACTTGTTCCGCTCCCAAACGGTGAGTTTCTTGCAGGACCCGTTTCATGGCGCTTTGCTTGGCGGCGTGGAAAAAGCCATTCAAAAACGTGGGTATTATATGATGATTCGCACGGTCGCGGACGAGCAAGAACTGTTCTCTCTTTTCAATAATTGGAATCTTGACGGCGTAATTTTGACCGGTCTTTTCAACGACGCTTTCTTCGAGAGGCTTCTTGAGATGGATAAACCGCTGGTACTGCTGGATAGTTATGTGAAGAACGAAAAAGTGTTTAACATCGGGCTTGACGACTTTCAAGGAGGTTTTATAGCCACGGAATACCTTGTCAAGAAAGGACACAGGAACATCGCATTTGCCTCGCCGTTCTTCCATGACGAGGAAGGCGTCGTCAATGAGCGTTTTAAGGGATACAAAACCTGTCTTAAAGAAAACGGCATCGCTTTCAGTGAAGAGAACGTATACCAACGGGATATTACCGTTGAAGAAGGCATAGAGATAGGACGGAAGTTGAGCAGGCGTTCCGACGTAACCGCAGTCTTCGCCACCGCGGACATTCTCGCGGCGGGTATCATTTCAGGTTTGACCCGAACCGGTCGCCGCGTCCCAGAAGACGTTTCGGTCGTGGGATTCGACGACCTATTCTTTAGCAGGGTACTTACTCCGCCCCTGACTACAATCCATCAGGACATCGAAGAACGCGGTCGAATCGCCGCTAATACTATGATGGACTATCTTGAAGGCAAGAAGACGGCGTCCCGAATCGTTACGCCTATAAAGCTCATAGAACGCTCATCGGTCGCGTCGTTGATAGCGCCGTTGAAGAAGGACAAAGTTGAGGAATAGGGGTTTACGTTTGTTGGGGAGATTTTAAAAATCCTCTTGCGTATTATGCTATAATATGGTAAAATTATTTTAAAAATATACCGATACTTGAATAAGGGAAGAGAAATGAATAATTTTGAAAAAACTGTTGATATTATTCACCGCGCGATGGATGTAAACATGGTGAGGCGGGATGTCATTGCAAATAACATAGCGAATGCGAAAACGCCGAACTTCAAGCGTTCCGAGGTGAATTTTGAGAGCGAATTGAAGCGCGCTCTTGAGACCGAAAAGCAAAAGCCTGTTTTAGAGCTTACTCTGACAGATGAAAAACATATTCCGAACTGGCGTCCCAAGGATTACCGCGACGTTCAGCCGCGTCGTGTTCTGGACTACGTGAGTCAGTCTAAAAACAACGGCAACAATGTTGACGCGGAGCAGGAGATGATGTTGTCCGTGCAGAACCAGATGCTCTATACCTTGCTGGCTCAAGCTGAGACCTTCGAGTTCGCTCAAGTGAATTTGGCGTTAAGAGGATAGAGCTGGTTGGGATTTCTGTTAGTAAACAAAGTATGAACGTAAAGCCGCTGACAAGTCGATTCGTTAAATAAGGAGATTTTATAGATGGGAATATTCAATTCGATAACCATAGCCGCTACTGGTTTGAGCGCGGAACGTCTGTGTTCCGATGTGATTGCCGATAATATCGCTAATGCATCCACGACTCGTACGGCTGAAGGCGGACCATTTCGTCGGAGTCGCGTGATTATGCGTCCACGTGCGGAGGGACCTTATTGGCGGTCGCCCTTTTTACCGGAAAATATGGATAACGGTGGTGGAAAAGGCGTGCGTGTGGTTGAAATACAGAAAGACAACACTAAACCGCGTCTCGTTTATGACCCGACGCACCCAGACGCCATAAAAGATGGAATCCAAGCAGGTTATGTGGAGATGCCTAACGTTGACATCGTAACGGAAATGGTTGATATGATAGCCGCATCCCGTGCTTATGAAGCAAATGCCTCAGTTATTGAAGGCTCAAAGTCAATGTTTCAACGGGCATTGGAAATCGGCAGTAGATAGAGAGTAGGGGGTATCGTTAGCAAGCGAAGCCTGATGGTTTCAATCAACTACGAATGATAAATCTACCCCATGTTCTCAACCCCTCACTTCTTAATAAATAAAGGAAATAAAATAATGACACTAACACCGCCCAGTTTAATTTCAGTAGATGCTTCGTCTCTTATGACGACGAATTCAAAACACATAAAGCCGCACGCTGATATGTTTCCATCCGGCAAGGATATTGTAGATATAGGTAAAAAAATCGGCGCTGAAGCTGTTACGCGGGACGGTTCTTTTGACGAGATGATGCTCAAGGCATTGGACAATGTGAGCGCGCAGGAACAATTTTCCAACAAGTTGATACAAACCGCCATCATTGACCCGGATGCTGTGGATATTCACGACATAACCATCGCGCAGGCAAAGGCGTCCATATCGTTGAATATCACACGCACGGTGTTAAGCCGTTTGGTCCAGAGCTGGAGAGATTTGATTAATACGAGATAGTTGGGATTTGGGATTAGAGTACCGTTACTAATACTATGACTCTACTCCCTGCTCCCTACAACGGGGGAAAATGTGCCTGAATGGCTGAAAAAATTTTTTGATAACATAAAAACCCAATGGAAAAAATGGTCTCTGGTCAAGAAGCTTATATTCGCGGGTATTATTATCGCAGTGATTGCTGGTATCGTGGCGCTTTTTTCGATTTCGTCAAGCCCGACTATGGCGCCCGTTATTGATGCGCCTATCCGTGATGTTGACGCGCAGTACCGTATCACCACTCGGATAAACGCGGAAGGTGTAAAAACGAGTGTGTCACCGACCAGCGTCATCATGGTGCAGGATGAGCAAACAGCGCGAAGGATGCGTTCAATTCTTATTCGAGAAGACCTCATCCCATCTGGTACTGATCCGTGGGCTATTTTTGACCGCGATAGATGGACCATTACCGACTTCGAGCGCAATGTGAACCTTCAGCGAGCAATCACTCAGATGGTAACCGATCACATCAAAGCCCTTGATGATGTGGATGACGCCAATGTTACACTGGTTATGCCTGAGCAGACGCTTTTTGCCGCGGACCAGAACCCTGTGTCTGCAAGCGTCATCATCTTCCCTAAGCCGGGAAGCGACATCATCCAAAATCGTAAGAAGATTGAAGGTATACAAAAGTTGTTGAAGACCGCAGTTGCTGGTCTCCAAGACGAAAATATCATTATATCCGATCAGAGTGGACACGTATTGAACGACTTCGCAGGTATGGCGGAGATGGATAGAATCTCCCTCGTGGAACAGGGACAGAAGATGATTCGTTCATTGGAAGCTGAATATCGCGCCCGTATCCTTCAGTCTCTACAAAGCATCTTTACTCCTGCCCGCGTGCGCGATCTAAACATCAAGATTGATATGGATTTGTCAAAAAAGGAGGTCAGCACCAAGGAATACATTCCCTACGTGATACAGTCACGGACGCCCGGTCTTTCCTATGACGATTCCAAAATACAGGAGTCTGTAACCCGCTCAAAAACTACGTCAACAACTACATGGAAGGGGACGGGTTTTAACCCTGAGGGTCCGTCAGGAGTGGAAGGGCAGACCGCGCCTGCGTATATAGATATGAGTAACATTCATGGAGAGGTAACGCAGGAAACGCTGGTTGACAACGAGGAAATCGGCGAGCGTACTACGCAGGAGGAGAAGACTCCGACTATTGACCGTATAACGGTCTCCGCAAATATTGATGGCGTGTGGAGAGTCACAAGAGACGAGAAGGGTAACCCTGTTATAACAAACGGGTCCATTGAGCGGGAGTATACGCCGGTTTCTGATGAACAACTTCGTTCTGCGTCCGCATTGATTCAAAATGCAGTGGGTTATAATGCGGCGCGTGGAGATTCTGTCTCCGTCCAGAGTATTCAGATAGACAGGTCGGAGCAGTTCGCCAAAGAGGATGCGGAACATCTCAAACGTTCACAGATGCAACTTGTCGTTATACTTCTTCTTATTGGATTATTGCTTCTCCTCTTGTCGTTCTTCATCTTCCGTGTCATCTCTCGAGAAATTGAGCGTCGCAAGAGAGTAGAGGAAGACGAGCGCGCTCGCCGCGAACAGGAACTGCGTGAAAACGCCCTAATGCAAGCAGAAGAAGATGAAATGCAGGTCGCCATGTCGATAGAGGAACGAAATCGCCTTGACCTACAGGAAAGCATCGCAAAGACCGCAAAAGAACATCCTGAAGATGTGGCCGCGCTCATCAGAACGTGGCTTTTAGAGGAGTAACGTATCGTGGCAAGAACTGAACATGAGGAAGCTCACAGTAAAAAAAAGACCGGAAAAGATTTAAATGGCAGACAGAAGGCCGCTATCTTTTTAGTAACTATCGGTTCTGAGGTTTCCGCCGAAATATTCAAATATCTCCGCGAAGATGAAATTGAAACGATCACATTTGAGATCGCTCGACTCGAAACTATAGAGCCGGAGCAAAAAGACGCCATATTGCAGGAATTCCAAGAATTGATATTGGCGAACCAGTTCATATCAACAGGCGGCATCGACTATGCGCGTGAGCTTTTGGAAAAGGCGCTTGGCAACCAGAAAGCCGTTGACATCATTAACCGTCTCACATCCAGCCTCCAAGTGCGCCCATTTGACTTCATACGGCGCACTGACCCAGCGCACCTACTCAACTTCATTCAGCAAGAGCATCCGCAGACTATCGCCTTGATTCTTGCCTACCTTGAGCCGAACAAGGCGTCTGTGATTTTGCAAAACCTGCCAAACGAAGTGCAGAGCGATGTCGCGCGGCGCATTGCCACGATGGACCGCACCAGCCCAGAGGTTCTGCGCGAGGTGGAACGGGTGCTTGAGAAGAAGCTCTCCACTCTGTCCAGCGAAGACTACACAGCCGCGGGAGGCGTACCGAGCATCGTCGAGATTCTCAACCTTGTTGACCGCGCTTCCGAAAAACAAATCATCGAATCGCTCGAAGATGAAGACCCAGAGCTTGCCGAGGAAATCAAGAAGCGTATGTTCGTGTTTGAGGACATTGTCATGCTTGACGACAAAGCGATTCAGAAGGTCATGCGTGAGGTTGACGGTCAGGAGCTGGCGAAGGCGCTCAAATCCGTTGACCAGGAAGTACAGGACAAGATTTTCAAGAATATGAGTAAACGCGCATCCTCTATGTTGAAGGAAGATATGGAGTTTATGGGCCCGGTGCGATTAAAAGACGTAGAGGAAGCCCAACAAAAGATAGTGTCAATCATTCGGCGACTTGAAGACGCGGGTGAAATCGTTGTTTCCCGTGTCGGCGAAGATGAGCTGGTCATGTAGCTATTCCTATTAAAGAATTCAGGATTATCCCCCTTCGTATACCTAACTAAAATATCAAACGGGATTGCAGTAAATGTAGATGTACCCGTTGTATATTGTCTAGCAGAAATGTTTTTCCATCCTCGAAAAAATCGCTTCTTGATCTGACGTGACGCAAAAAAAACGGCGGAGGTGATGAGCGCCCCCGCCGTTCCTTTCCTCTACGGAATAATCGTTTGGACTACTGGACCCCAAGCCCCGTATTCCCCTTTCTGGTTCTCGTAACGCGCGCAAAAGTACACCGTCATACCTGCTTCGGTCGCGGCGAAGTCTATCAGTTCCTTCTTCCGCCGCGTGAAACGGTAATGCAACATTTCAGCCCCAGAAAGCGGCGGGCTCATCAAGTAATGTTTGACGCTCGCCGCTTGTTCCAACGTCGCGCCTCCCTGCGGCATGATACCGCGATAGAGCGCATACCCATAGTCGCCTCGCCGGGCATTCCCGGACTCCATACCTGCCCCCTCCGAAAAATGCACGCTCAACACGTGGGGTCCGCCGGGGTAGTTGATCGCCAAGAGCGGCTGTCCGCTCGGCGGCGGTACCGGCGTGGGCGTCTCGTCAGGCAAAGGCAGAAGCAAGTTCGGGTAATCCCCTTTGTCCAGCGGCGGCGACAAGACATCCCGCGTCTTGATGAACCGCGCCTCTGTCACTAGTTCTTTGAACGCTTCCTTACACTGTACCACGCTTGATGCCGTGCGTTCCCCGCTCTGCACTACCGCCAAGATCGCTTTCGCCTTAGCGTTAGCCGCGGTCAGCGCCGTAATGTTGTCCGCGGGAATGTCCCATAATGTCGCTTTGACGCCTAATAACTTAAGCCAAGCGTCAGACATGGAAATCTGTCCATTCCGCGTAGTAGAATACCAATCTCCCATTTTGTCTCCTTATAACTAAATTTATAACGCGGATATTCCGCCTTATTTTATTCATTGCATTACTTTCGCCCGGGGTTTCAACTCAAACTCCTGGGGTTTTAACTTGAACTCCCGGGGTTTCAACTCAAACTCCCAGGGTTTTAACTTGAACTCCCGGGGGTTTAACTCAAACTCCCAGGGTTTTAACTCAAACTCCCAGGGTTTCAAGTCCAACTCCCGGGGGTTTAACTCGAACTCCCGGGGGTTTAACTCGAACTCCCAGATTTTCAACTCAAACTCCCGGGGTTTCAACTCAAACTCCCAGGGTTTCAACTTCAACTCCCAGGGTTTCAAGTCCACCCATTTCAAAGTCGGTGCCAGACACCTTCGTTCAACGCCGCGCGAAGCCGTCGGTGTCTGGCACCTCGTCGGTGTCTGGCACCTCGTCGGTGTCTGGCACCTCGCCGGTGTCTGGCACCTCGCCGGTGTCAGACACCTCAGTCTCTAGTGATGCTCCGTCCAGTAGGTAACGAAGATGTAACCGTTCCTTGGGAACGCCATCAGCCCCCAGTCGAAATCTTTGTCGGCGGTGTAATAGTCGCTCGGAATCGCCGGCACTTCTCCTGATATGGATGTCCCGTTTGATACGGAACTGGTGGTTTCGTAGCCGTAACTAAAGCCCACGCTTCTCCCGACGGTTGCGCCGCCGGCTTTCACTTTCGCCTCTACTTCAACGTCCATGTTATACGAGAAGGTGTCTTCCTTCGTGGTTGACTCGTCAATACTGATGGTGGTGCTTTGGTTCCCTCTTCCGGCGGTCATCTGCGTGTTGGTGGAGAAAAGCCCCCTGTTCCCCGCCTGGCTCTTGAGCGTGTTGCGATCAGCGGGCTTGTAGTAACTGAAGGGTTCCCCTAGGGTGTGGTTCACCGTTACCCGGTGTTCCTCTGGGACAAGGGCGTTGTAGTCTGGCAAGTCCATGTGGTAGTGATGGGGTTTACGGGGCACGTTGACGGTGATGATGTCGCCCTTTTCCTCTTTTGCGCCGTCCGGCGGGACCAGAACCTCGTAGTAATACACGTCAAAGGGGATGGCGGTAAAGACCACCAAGTCTTGGGCGAGAACGTTATTCCAGCCCCAGGACTCTTCTATGTCTTTGGACTCCGACTGAGCCCAGGAAAGGCTTTGCGTCACGGAAGCTTCAAATTCCGCTCCCGCAATCCCAAAAACATCCTCGAATTCAAAGCCTACGGACATACCGACGGAGAAGCCGAAGCTGTTGCTGGAGCCTGAGCTGGAACCTTTGGTGTAGCCGAAGTAGGTGCCGCCGTTCCCGTCTTCGTTTATTCCCGCGTAGTAGGGAGCGGAGGCAAGCACTGCGATGACGTGGGGGTCGCTAAAGAGGAGTTCCCGGTCTCCCGTGTCCCGCAGGATGAAGCTGTCGTTGTCCACGTTGGGCAGACAGCCGGTTTCATTCCAGGAAGTACTGGCGATGTTCATTTGGCCGGAACGTACATATTCTCCGTTGGCGAAATAATAGATTTCTATAATACCGCCTCCGGCGAAAAGCA
The DNA here is from genome assembly GCA_031264475.1 of Treponema sp. The sequence continues at coordinate 10,709 of JAISEA010000085.1, forward strand.
CCACGTCGTCTTTCTGGTCGCCGGTAACGTCTCCCATTGCGAACTCGTAATGAAGGCCATTTGCGGGAAATAGAAACATCCAGTTGGTGTCGGATACCAACTCAAATTGATTCTCGGAATTGAGCGTATAGAGATAGTTGGAGGCGGCTAGATCGGCTTTCCTGTCTCCGTTCACGTCCCCAACCGCTGATTGGGGTATAATGTTGTTAAAAGTAGTGGTGTTAACAACATCGGGAATGGTTCTGCTCGCCGATTCTACCCAGGTAAAGACCGGTTGAAAGGCGCTGTTCAGGGTGGTTTGTAAGAGCATCACTACCCTTGCATTGTAATCAGTACTCCTCGTGCCGTGAAAAACCGTGTCGGGCAGTCCGTCTCCGTCAAAATCGCCTGCCATAGGCCTGCTCATCATCATGCCGAAGGTACCGGCGGTAATAGTATTATTTGACAATTTTGTGAAACCGGCGCCATTGTATTTCAGAATATAATAGCTCGCGTTAAAATTGACGGCGTACACACCGATCGTGAGGCATAGTTCGTCCTTGCCGTCCTGATCATAATCCGCCGCGGTTACCATAGGATACCAACGATAAGGAACACCAGATGGATAGTATGGTGTAAGGTCTATTTGGGTTATCGCCAGGTTATTATCCAGGACATACATATAAGCGTTCTTTTCGCTGGGCAGGGTGAGGATACATTCCTGCCTGCCGTCCCCGTTCAGGTCCGCGGTGATAAGCGTCCAGCCGATATACGGCAGGTTATAGGTATCCTCCGGCAGCATCTGGTCAGCCGTTTCAGGCAGATCATGTTCCATGGCCTGAGTATGAGTAATGGTAAAGGCAGAACCGTTATACACTCCCTTGTAGATAAGCATCTTGTTGTTCTTTAGCACGACGGTAACCACCTCGTCTATGCCGTCCCCGTCCAGGTCCGCGGCAACGGATTTACGCCGATTACTGGTGCTTTGGGTTGATCCCGCCCAGCCGGAATCTTCTCCGTCGGACTGACCGATACGCGTTATGGTCGAATTCTTGAAATCCTGAAACAACGCGTGGTTCTTGCCGTTAACGCCATACCCCGCCACAAAGATTTCCCGCAAGGGCTGGGAATAGATCTTCCCCAGGGGGCCAAGGCTCCGTTCGGGACCCGACACAGCCCGCATATTCGCGGCGGACGCGGATGTCTGAGGATTGTAGGAGGCTCCGTTAGGCGCCACCGGAAGGTCGGGGGTGTCGACGTTGACCCCTAGGTTTTTCAGCATCGCAAGGTGTTGGGCGTTGGTCGTGGGGGTGGATACCGGCTTGTTTACCGCCGCCGTAGGATCGCTGGTTATACTGCCGCTGTTATCGGCGCGGGTTACCCGCACCTTGATAGTACTGCCCTCGTAAACCGCGGTCAGCGTATAGCTCGATTCAGTCGCGCCGAGGATGTCCGTATCGCCCGCAAGCCACTGGTAGGAAATGTCCCCGCTCCCTTGCAGGGCGGTGGTGTTTGCCGTCA
>JAISEA010000099.1 GCA_031264475.1 Treponema sp.
CACAACAAGAAAACGATGGTGTGTGCGGGCGCTCTGCTCGGCGTGAGTATGGAAGAGTCTGGCGTTACCAAGGTCATTTCGATACGGTTGGAAAACCGCGATGAAACTACGCCGCCGCCTGAAAACTTCCCCAACGAAGATGTTGAGTTCGAGTCCGGGTGGGAACTTCCCCAAGGCGTGAACGACCCCGCTTCGGTGAAAGAAGAAGTCTTGCGCCCAGTGCGCCACCACGCGAGGCGTGTTTAAATACTTCGCACCCAAAGGGTGTTTAAATACTTCACACGGGGTGTTGTCCGAAAGGGGTACCCGCGTCCACTGAGTTGACGGTTACGCTTGCTTCACAAGCGGAACCTCTGCGTTGTACGTAAGTGCCGCTACACGTCTCGTCACTGCTAACTACTAACTGCTCATTATTCATTAGTAGGAGGGGGGCAAACAGACGCCTTTATGGTGCGCCCCTCTGTCTACAGCCCCCTTCGGGGTCTTCCGCCACCCCCAAAAAATACCTGAAATCCACGCACGCACAGCGTGTTAAACACGCGGCGGTGTCAGACACCGCGCCTCCAAAGTATCAGAATGGGAGACATCATCTATAGATTGCATAAACCAGAATTACTCGGTATAATATCGAAGGTTTTATAGAGATGGAAAAAATACTTATCCTTGATTTTGGAAGCCAGACGACTGCGCTCATTGGACGCCGCATCAGAGAATTCGGCGTGTATACAGAAATAATTGCTGGCGATACGCCACTTAGTGATGTAATACTCAGAGACGTGAAAGGCGTCATCCTGTCTGGTTCTCCTGAGTCTGTCTACGCGGACGGTGCGGCTGTGGACAGGCGTGTCTACGACTGCGGTCTACCCTTGATGGGCATCTGTTACGGTCTGCACCGTATGACCGTGGATTTAGGCGGTCTCGTGGAGCCTCTGCCCAAACGCGAATACGGCGGCGTGGAAGTTACGGTGGAAATGGGCAATGGGAAAGACACCGCTTGCTTTCTGAACGGCTTTAATCTCAACGTTCCCTTGGTTGATATAATCAACAACCACGTTCCCCGCGTTTCAAATCAGTCCGCGACCTTCACCGCTTGGTCTAGCCACGGCGACACGATCACGCGGCTTGCGCCCGATTTTCGGCAAATTGGCACTAGTAGCACTGGCTTCCCGGCGGTTGTCATGCACGATGAAAAGCCTTGGTTCGGGGTACAGTTTCACCCGGAAGTGAGTCATTGCCAGCGTGGCAGTGAAATCATCGCCGCCTTTGTGTTCGGTGTATGCAATGCGGCGCGGGATTGGACAATGGAGCATTATGTCAAAGAAGTCCGCGCAGACCTTTCGCAAAAAATCGCCGCTAACCCGGTTCTGCTTCTTATTTCAGGAGGCGTGGATTCCTCTGTTGCGGGCGCGCTCCTGTTAAAGACCCTACCCGCGGAACAGGTTCACCTCATGTACGTTGACACAGGTCTCATGCGTAAGGATGAAACCGCGTCTGTAAAGAAGGCGCTCGAAAGGCTCGGCGCGAAGCATTTACACATTGTCTATGCGGGGGACGAGTTCCTTTCTGCCTTGAAAGACAAGGAAGACCCGGAAGCCAAGCGCAAGATTATAGGCGATCTGTTTATCACGGTGCAGGAGCGCGAAGTGGCGAAGTTGGGTTTGCCTGACACTTACTTTCTGGTTCAAGGCACGCTTTACACGGATTTGATAGAGAGCGGCAAGGGCGTGGGCAAAAAGGCGCATATCATCAAGAGTCACCACAATGTGGGCAGCCCGCTGGTTGACGCCAAACGTAAAACGGGACGCATTATAGAACCGCTTGATCGTCTCTACAAGGATGAGGTTCGCACGTTGGGGCGTCTACTCGGTGTTGATGAGGAAGTCGTGCGGCGGCATCCGTTTCCTGGACCTGGGCTTGCCATACGGATTCTGGGCGAGGTTACCAAGGAGAAATGCACTATTTTACGTGAGGCAGACGCGATTTTCATTCGGGAACTCAAACGGCGCGGGTTTTACGATGAAATCTGGCAGGCGTTTACCGTGCTTTTGCCGGTGCGTTCCGTGGGTGTGGCGGGCGATAGCCGCAAGTATGGGTATGTGCTTGCTCTCCGCGCCGTTACCAGCAACGACGGCATGACCGCGGATGTGTTTCCCTTCCCGTCGAAGGATTTGCTTGAAATCTCTACGCTTATCACCAACACAGAGCCAGAAATCGGGCGCGTCGTCTATGACGTGTCTTCCAAACCCCCTGCAACCATCGAATGGGAATAACAGCGGTCAACGTCCCCGAAGCGCGGGGCGCCTGCCCACGCCGTCATGGACGCGAGTAATCATATCTATAGAAGTAATTATCCACGAGGAACCTGTACAGACGTTGTTTATTCGGTAAGCCGCTACCCGCTTTCGGATCGCCCGCCCGATCTTCCTAGACACACTTGACAAGAGAGACTCCGAGCGGTGTCAGACACCAGAGCAGACGTTGTTTATTCGGTGAGCCACTAACCGTTTTCGGATCACCCGCCCGATCCGCCCCGATGCACTTGATAAGAGAGGCTCCGAGCGGTGTCAGACACCAGATCGGTCTATAAAACCCCGAAAGACCCATACCTTCCCCCTATTACGCCATCCTATCCACAAGACGCGCAAACGGTAACGGGGCTGTTCCCTTGCAAAATCCACGACTCGCACGACTTTCTGACGAACTCGCACACGTTTGCGAGCGGCTCACAAAGTCGTGGGAATGATCCGCAAAGTTATGCGAGCGACTCACAAAGTCGTGCGAGTTTTCTCGCAAAGTTGTGCGAGCGACTCGCAAAGTTATGTGAATGACTCGCAAAGTTATGTGAGCGACTCACAAAGTTATGCGAATGACTTACAAAGTTGTGCGAGTCGCTAATAAAATTGTGTGGACGGCTGATAAAAGCGTCTCATGGGATTAAAAAGTTAGCGGGGTGGCTGATAAAAGCGTCTTACATGACTAAAAAGGTAGCGGGATGGCTAATAAAGTTATACGAATGACTAATAAAATTGTATAAGTGGCTAATAAAATCATCTTATGGGGTTAAAAAGTTAGCGGGGTGGCTGATAAAAGCGTCTTATAGGGCTAGAAAGTCAGCGGAACGGCTAATAAAGTTGTACGAATGACTGATAAAAGCGTCTTATAGAGCTATAAAATCAGCGGAGCGGCAGACAGACCCGCCGCATGGGGACCAAAAAGTCAGCGGGCGGCTGACATGATCAACGTCCCCTCCCCGCTTCCTTACCTTCCGTGGCACTGCTTATACTTCTTGCCTGAACCACAAGGGCAAGGGTCGTTACGCCCAACCTTGGGCTGACTGCGGACAACCGTAACCGCCTCGCCCTGCGCGCGGTCGGACGGAGAGGCGTTGTGCCGTGTCGCCGCGAAAGCGCTCATAGAGCCATGAGACGCCGAAGCGGTAGCGGTACGTGTCTTCATCTCGCGCTCGGCGTTCACTTGAATACGAACAAGATGCACGCGGGACGCAATCTCCTCCCGAATCTGGTCGATCATCTTGTCAAAAATCTGGAAACCTTCGATTTTGTACTCCGTGAGCGGGTTTTTCTGCGCGTAACTCCGCAGGTAAACCGCCTCGCGAAGGGCTTCCATATTCTCCAAATGATCCAGCCATTTGCGATCAATCGCCGTCAAATACTGTATACGGATGAAGGTATTGATGTTATTCTCGCCCACAAGAGCGATTTTTTCATCAACATCGCGGCGTAAATCCTCGTCAAGCCGCTTTTCCAGCGCTTCCGGCGGCTCTTTCGCCATTTCCGCCGTCTTTTCCGCGCTCAAAGCGTAGCCGAACTTGGTCTTGAGGTAATCCGCCAACTGCTTCGCCGCAACCTCTGGCTCTTTCTTCAAGGTGGAACGGAACTCATCCATCGCCGACAAAAGCATATCCTTAGACGCCCCGTCCACCCGCTCTTTGAGGCTCGCATCCAACAGAATCGCGTCTCGTTGCTCGTAGATGAACTTGCGCTGTTGGTTGAGAACATCGTCGTATTCTAACAGATGCTTGCGGATTTCAAAGTTACGCTCCTCCACCTTCTTCTGCGCCTGTTCGATGCTTCGATTGAGCCAAGGGTGCTGAAGCTCCATGCTTTCCTCGCCCGCCTTATCCGCGCCCATCATGCGAGACATGAGCCGCTTCATGCGATCCCCGCCGAAAAGCCGCATCAGATCGTCGTCCATTGAAATGAAGAATTTTGACCGACCGGGGTCCCCCTGCCTGCCTGACCGCCCTCGCAACTGGTTATCAATGCGCCTGCTCTCGTGGCGTTCCGTGCCGATAACGTAAAGCCCGCCCAGCTTCTTCACCTCTTCATAGTCTTTCTTCCATTTCTTTAACTCGTCCGCGTAAACCTCCGCGTATTTCTCGTCAGACGCTTCCGCGCCAGCGCGTTTACGCGCTCGGTGTTCGGGACTCCCACCAAGCTTGATGTCCGTACCGCGCCCCGCCATGTTCGTGGCTATCGTTACCGCACCCTTGGACCCAGCCTCCGCAATAATCAACGCTTCACGGGCGTGGTTCTTAGCGTTCAACACCTCGTGGCGCACACCGCGCCGCGTCAAAAGCGCGGACAGCTTCTCGGATTTCTCAATGGAAACCGTGCCGATAAGCATGGGTTGTCCCTTCTTATACGCGGCGGCGATTTCATCGCATAGCGCAGTGAACTTATCGCTCTCACTCAAGTAAACGACGTCATCCTCGTCATTACGCGCGACAGGCAAGTTCGTAGGAATAACTACCACGTCGAGTTTGTATATCTTGTTAAACTCAACCGCCTCGGTATCCGCAGTGCCGGTCATGCCAGATATCTTCCGGTAAAGACGGAAGTAATTCTGAAACGTAATGGTCGCCAGAGTACGGTTGCGCTGGGCGATTCTGATGTGTTCCTTCGCCTCAATTGCCTGATGAAGCCCATCCGAGTAACGCCTGCCATGCAAGATGCGCCCGGTGAATTCGTCTACGATTTGCACCTGCCCGTCCTGCACCACATACTCGGTATCAAGGTGAAACAACTTATGCGCCCGCAACGCCTGCGTGAAATAGTGGATAAATTCAAAGTTTTCCTCGTCCACTATAGCGCCTTTAATGAGACCGCGCTTCTGCAATATATTTTCAACCTTAGTCAGCCCGTCGTTTGTAAAAGATACGTTCTTATTTTTTTCATTGATCTTGTAGTCTCCGACGACTTCTTCGCCCTGCGTCTCGTCAGGATAATCGCCGTCCGGCTTCTTCTTGACTTCTTCCAAAGAACCGAGCAACCTATCTACTTCGGCGAATTTGAAAGTGTCGTCCTCCGCGGCGCCAGAGATGATAAGCGGGGTACGCGCCTCGTCGATGAGTATGGAGTCGATCTCATCCACGATACAATACTCGTGTCCACGCTGAACCCGCTGTTCAAGCGTCGGACACATATTATCGCGGAGGTAATCAAACCCAAACTCGTTGTTGGTGCCATAGGTAATGTCTTTGGCGTAGTTTTCTTTGCGTCTCGCATTATCCATATTGGAGAGAATCACGCCGACCGTCAGCCCTAAGCAACTGAAGATCGGGCGCATCCACTCCGAGTCGCGCTCCGCAAGGTAATCGTTCACGGTAACGATGTGCAGTCCCTTGCCGGGGATGGCGTTGAGATAGGCGGCTAAGACGCTCATCAGGGTCTTGCCTTCACCTGTTTTCATTTCAACGATTTTGCCTTGGTGCAGTACAATCGAGCCAAGCACCTGCACGTCATAAGGGCGCTCGCCCAGGTTGCGGCGAGCCGCTTCCCGTGCCAGAGCAAACGCTTCAGGCAGAAGATCGTCCAATGTTTCGCCTTTTTCAAAGTGTTCTCGGAACGTTTGCGTCGTCTTGGGGAACTCTTCGGACGAAAGTCCGGCCGCCCATGTCTCTTTCTCGTTGACCGCGTGTAACATGGGGAGTAGTTTCTTGAGGTCCCGCTCGTGCTGGGAACCGAAAAGCGCTTTTATAAAAC
>JAISEA010000103.1 GCA_031264475.1 Treponema sp.
AATTCATGAAATATATTTTAGAATTCATGAATTTAGTTTTTAGGAGGAATAAAAATGAGAGGTTTCATGCCGCTTGCGGAGAATAAGTTTTCGGATTTTGCCAATGTTTTTGTGGAAGCGACGGAGGCTTTTGCGGCTCTGCTGGGCATATCAGCGGAAAAAGTAACGAAGGTGAAAGCATTGCTTACCAAGTATCAGACGGCGTATACAGCGTGCGAGTCGCCTAACGCGGGTCCCATAGACCGCGAAGATCGCAGAGAGAATAGGTACGCGCTGGAGGGCGAGATTCGTAGGATCAAGAACGCATACATAGACGGAGACCCCAATGGCATGGTAACTAATGAGGTGCGGATGCAGTTCGGACTGCCGCCCAGGGATAAGTCCCATACGCCGATTGAGCCGCCGCGCGAAACCCCGGCGTTCTCGCTGGTATCTGGCGGGTACTTGCAAATAACCGTGATCCACCCGGCAAAGCCGATAAATTACAACGGCGCGGTCTTGTTCTACTGCATAAGTGACGAACCGCTCACAAGCCACGAGGAACTGACATCATCCAAACTGCTCACCCGCATGAAGGAGACTCTGGCTTTCAAGGACACTGAACGACTGAAGACCCTGTCCGCCGCACTGTGTTGGCAAAACGGAAAAGGACAACTCGGTCCCATGTCCCCAATTCAGTCAATAATCATTGTTTAGCACCCTTCGGGTGTTTAAGGACTTCACAATGGTTATTGTCCGAAAGGCGGACCCGCTGACCCCGTCTTGACGGTTCCGCTTGCTTTGCAAGCGGAACCTACTCGTTGTTAGAAGAAAGGGCGGAGCGGGACGCTTTAGAACATCCCAAGGATGCGCTTGCAGGCAAGCGGAGTCTATTCGTTGTTAGAAGAAGAGGCGGAGCGGGACGCTTTAAAACACCCGAAGGGTGTGCTTGTAAACAAGCGGAACCTATTCGTTATTAGAAGAAGAGGCGGAGCGCTTTAAAACACCCGAAGGGTGCGCTTGCTTTGCAAGCGGAACCTACTCGTTATTAGAAGAAGAGGTGGGACGCTTTTAGAACACCCGAAGGGTGCCCGAAGGGTGCCTGAAGGGTGGGATGGGGGGTGGCGGAAGACCCCGAAGGGGGCTGGAGACAGGGGGGCGCACTACAAGGTCCTCTGTGTGCCGTCCTCCGTTGTGGAAAACCGCGCCCCCCTCCTTATTATTTCGCCGTGCTTGTTAGGCACAGCGAGTCAAAACAATGTTAATCATCGTTGGATATTATAGGCAGAAACCGCTTTACGCCGACTATCCGCGGACCAAAGTACTTATCTGAAAGCGGAGACACAACGACCCCACGCCTCGGTCCGTCTGATACCGCATGAATAATGGCGTTTTGATCTAAAAGAATGGCTAAATGGTTTATACTCCCTTTCCCGCCCCTTTGCGAAGAAAAGACAATAACGTCTCCCGGACGCGCATCTTCCAATGCAACAGTTTCCGCGTTTGACGCCCATATCCCCCGCGAAGAACGAGGGACGTCCATCTCAATTGCATTATGATAGACAAACCATACAAAACCTGAACAATCAAACCCTTTAAGCGTAGCGCCAGCCGTGCGATAAGGCGTTCCCAGACACTCCTGCGCCAATGCGATAATATCCTCCCGCTCATCAGCAAATACCAAGCCACCGACAAAAACAGCTATACATACGCTTAATAAACATTTTCTCATAACAACACCTTCTTTACTCAGAACAGACCGATAATATCGCCGTCAGCAGAAACGTCAACGCCCATGAACGCAGGCTTTGACGGCAAACCCGGCATGGTGGATATATCGCCCGCAAGCGGATATACGAAACCCGCGCCCGCCGACAACCGCGCTTCCCGCACCGGCAGACGAAAACCCTGAGGCGCACCCTTCAAAGCAGGATCGTGGGATAAGGAATACTGGGTCTTCGCCATACAGATAGGCAAGCCCCCGTAACCATGCGCCTCCAACCATTCTAGGGAGTCCATCGCCTCCTTAGTAAAGTCAACGCCGTCCGCTCCATAGACCTTCTGCGCGACAGCCTTTATTTTTTCACATAAAGACTCGTCAAGATCGTAAAGGAAGTTACATTTACCGGGTAATTCAGCGGCTCTTTCAACCGCATGAGCGAGGTCTACCGCCCCTTCACCGCCCTGCTCCCAATGCCGTGTAACAACCGCGTCAGCCGCGCCCGCCTTTATAGCCTCATCTTTCACCACGTCCCATTCAGCAGGCGTATCCGAAGGAAAAGCATTCACCGCAACTACAGCCTGAACGCCGAATCGCCTAATGATACTAATATGAGCGCGAAGGTTAGCAAGCCCCGCACGTAAAAGCTCGATGTTTTCCTCCTTATAAACCGAAGGCAGGGGCTTGCCCGGTACTACCGCAGGTCCGTTACCATGCGCCTTCAACGCGCGCACAGTCGCCACAAGCACAACCGCATCCGGGGTCAAACCAGAGACGCGGCACTTTATATCAAAGAACTTCTCCATCCCCATGTCAGCACCAAAGCCGCTTTCAGTGACCACATAATCAGCGTAACGAGACGCAATCAAGTCCGCGATCACCGAAGAGTTGCCATGCGCGATGTTGGCAAAAGGTCCAGCATGCACAAAGGCTGGTTGACCCTCAAGCGTCTGCATGAGATTAGGCTTCAAAGCGTCTTTCATAAGCGCAGTCATTGCGCCCGCCACACCAAAATCCTCGGCAGTAAGCGCGTTACCCTTCTTATCAAACGCAAGGATCATGCGTCCAAGACGAGAGCGAAGATCAGCCAGATCGGTCGCAAGCGCAAGAATCGCCATGACCTCGCTTGCAACCGCAATATCAAAACGAGCTGTCCGCAGAGGACCGTCCGCTTTAGCGCCCAACCCGATAAGAACGTGGCGCAAGGCGCGGTCGTTCATATCCACAACTCGACCAATGCTTACACGGTACGGGTCTACTTCGAGGAACTTCAGGTTTTGCTTCTCGAAATACGCAGGGGACCAACGGGATTCGTGGTAGATGCGAGCGTCTACCGCCGCCGCCGCAAGGTTATGAGCCGCTTGCACCGCGTGCACGTCTCCCGTAAGGTGGAGATTGAAGTCTTCCATAGGGATGATTTGGCTGTACCCACCGCCAGCCGCTCCGCCTTTTATACCGAATGTGGGTCCCATAGACGGCTGTCTGACCGCGGCGACCGCGTTTTTCCCAATAAGACCGAGTCCTTGCACAAGCCCCACGGTCGTTGTCGTTTTACCTTCGCCCAGGGGCGTAGGATTTATTGCGGTTACGTTGATATACTTCGCACGCGGCTTAGGCGCGAGCGGGTCTTTGAGAATACGCCAATCAATCTTGGCTTTCAATTTACCGTATTCTTCAAGATACTGACTAGGGATATTCAAAAGCGCGGCAATGTCGCCTATCGGCTTTGGTTTTGCGGATTGCGCTATTTCAATATCAGATGGAATCTTTTTATCTATTGACATAGCGCTATTATACAAGCCTATGAGGAAAATTGCAAGAAATACTTGAAAATCTTCGATTATTATATATACATTATATTATGCAGGAAAAACAGCACAATATAATAGCGATGAGCAGACTAATCATCATCCTGATTGGTGCGTTTACAATGTCGTGTGCGACGGTACCGAGACCGAACATTCCCCCTGATTGGTGGCTGAATCCACCGTAGGATACTGTATATTACTATGGAACCGGGCGTGCGGCAGTGGAAGGGGAGGAATGGGGCGCATGGGAGGCGGCGCGGGAAAAAGGCTTGGAAAACATTGCTTATAAGGTGGGGGTCCGCATAAGCGCGATGCAAATCGAGTATAATCGGACCGGTAACCGCACGTCCAATTTCTTTACCAGCATAAGCACTCAAATAACCGATGTTATCCTGTACGATACCAAACCCATTAAGCGTGAGCGTAGGCGCGAACCTGAAGGCGAGTTCTGCTATGTTCTCTTAGCGTCCCCGAAAGATAAGGCGCGTACCGTTATAAGCGAATTCATTGAGCAAGAGGTGCAAAAGAACGCACTGTTCCAAAAGAAAATGGTGGAAAAGGCAATGGAAGAAGAGTTGAAAAAAATGGATACGCCAAACTCAACTACTGCGCCCATTACCCAATCACCGCCTCTGGTTAAAAAGCGAGCCGATTATGCCAAAAGAAACAGCTTTGGGATAAACCTGTCGCTGGAAGGGTCTGATGATGAAGTTGGTATGGGAGTGGAGGTTTTAGAATTCCATTGGTCCTTCCTGCCTTTCACTTCAGGGGGCATAGGGGTGTACCCTTATTTCATCGGCGGCTATGAATCCTTGGAATCTGAGGATATTTCCTTTGGTGGCTCCTTATATGCAGGACTGGTGTATCCTCTTACCGCAAACAATGGTGGTTTTAACGCACGGCTCTATACGGACTTTGTGTTTAATATAAACAATAGTGGAAGATATATAATCGGAGCTGGATTCGACGCGGGACTTGCCCTTACGTGGAGCGGGTTAGGCTTTGATCTACGGTACCGTGGGGTGGTGTATGAAGAACAGTACGTCAATTCACTGGGAATTGGGTTTGTGATTATGTTTGATGACTTATAACATTTGCGCCCAAGCTTTATGGAGGAATACAATGAACAAAACGAAACAAGCGCTCGTATGCACGGTTATGGCGCTTATGTCTGCCGTGACAGGACACGCGCTTCCGTCTTTCGTAACGGATCCGCCCCCTGACGGACAGTATTACTATGAGTTCGGAGAGGCTGAAGGTAAGGATGCAACGCGGGCGTGGAAGCTTGCAGAAGAACGGGCGCGGGAGAGCCTCAGACATCAGATTGAGACGCGGGTAAAGGCGATACAAATTGACTATGAGGCGCGGACCGGACAGCACACCGAAAACTTCTTTACGGAAGTACTAAACGTTACGTCTGAGGTTACCGTGCAAGCGAAGCGAGTGAAGAGCGAGTACGAAGGCGGCAAGTATTACGTGCTGGTGAGCACCGAAGGTATCGAAGAGGAGGTACTTAAACGGGTGATAGAACAGGCGCAAAAAGCGAATGACCCAGACTTTGAGCGACTGGTGAAAGAATCGATGAAACGGACTTCTAATAAAGCCGAGGCAGTGATTCAACAGGTGGATACGGCGCGGAGAAAGGCAGAAGCAGGGGTTACACGAGAGAAGCAGGCGGCTGACGCGAAGGCGAAGGCGGAAGGGGCAGAGGTTACGCGCGAGAAGCAAGCGGCGGATGCGAAGGCGGCAGAGGAAAAGGCGAATACCAAGGCGGTAAGTATTATGTACTGGTGAGCACCGAAGGCATCGAGGAGGAAGTACTTAAAGTGATTCAGCAGGTAAATACGGTACGGAGAAAGGTAGAAGCAGAGGTTACGTGAAAGAAGCAGGCGATGTATGATACGCCTGCACACAACCCTCCGATCACCGCTTTGCCCTAGTTCCCCTCGTCCTGTTTTCGAATTACGTTACGTTGAATCTTCCCGCTAATGGTTTTGGGAAGCTCTTTGACGAATTCAATGATACGTGGGTATTTATAGGGAGCGGTGCCCCGCTTGACGTGGTTTTGCAAGTCGCGTTTAAGCTGCTCTGAAGGCGTCCAGCCCTGGGCAAGCACGACAGTCGCCTTGACCACCTGCCCGCGCGTAAGGTCAGGCGCGGCAGTAACCGCACACTCAAGCACAGCGGGATGTTCCATTAAGGCGCTTTCCACCTCAAACGGACCGATGCGATAACCAGAGCATTTGATAACATCGTCGTTGCGCCCCACGAACCAAAAATAACCCTCTCCATCCCGCCACGCCATATCACCTGTCTGGTAAACCCCGTCTTTCCAACAAGAACACGTAACGTCCTCGTCTTTCCAATAGCCGCGGAACAGACCGACTAGGGAGGGCGCGGACGCAGAACGATTCGATTCATAGATATTCAACCCCGCGTGGGTAACGCTTATAACACCAACCTGACCATCGTCAATGGGCTGACGGTCTTCGTCGAGCAAGTCCAACCCGTAAAGCGGAGAAGGCTTACCCATAGAACCCGGTTTCACCGCAAGCCATTTAAAGGAAGCGGCGAGAACCGAGCCTTCAGACTGACCGAATCCCTCGCGGATTTCCAGCCCTGTCTTTTGTTTGAACTGGTGGAACACCTCAGGACTCAAAGGCTCACCCGCGACAGACGTATGTTTGATGAAGCTGAAGTCCATGCGACTCAAGTCTTCTTTTATCAAGTAGCGGAAGATGGTCGCTGGAGCGCAGAAGGTTGTAGGCTGAAGACGGGCAAGCGCGGAAAGCATACCTTGGGGGGTGAATTTCTCCGTGTCATAAGCACCAATGATTGCGCCGCAAATCCACTGTCCATAGATTTTGCCCCATGCGAATTTAGCCCAGCCTGAGTCGGTTTGGGTCAGATGTACCTTATCATCCTCGACACACTGCCAATACTTTGCGGTAACGATATGACCCAAGGGCAAGGCGTGGTTATGCAGAACCATTTTAGGCATTCCCGACGTACCCGAAGAGAAATAGATGAGCATAGATTCGTCAATACGAGTATCCGCGTCTCCGCTTGGGCGTGAGAGCTCAGACGGCGCGTCTGCGATGAGCTTTCGCAGGTCAAGAAAGTCGTCAGGAACCGCGTCTCCCACGAGAGCGATGCGTCTGAGTGAATGGCACTCTTGACGCGCGGCTCTGATGCCTGCCAAGAGCGTCTCGTCATCCGCGACCGCGGCTAGAAACTTTACGTCCGCGATGTTGCACCTATAGATCAGGTCTTTTTTAGTAAGCTGAAAGGAACCCGGGATACAGACCGCGCCGATTTTCTCTAGGGCAAGCATCATGATCCAGACTTCGGGGCGCTGTTTCAGGATCAGCAGGGTTACATCGCCTTTTCCGACTCCCAGGGCGAGTAGGGCGTTAGCCGCCTTATCGCTCTGGCGTTTCATTTCCGCAAACGTATAAGTCTTAATATCTCCAGCATCGTTGGTCCAAACCAGAGCTATTTTCTCAGGGCGAAGACGCGCCCATTCGTCAACCACATCATAGGCGAAGTTAAAGTTCCGCGGCGTGTTGCATTGATAATTCTCAAAAAAATCCTCGTAAGAATCGAATTCAATACGAGGACAGAAACGTGATAAGATTTCATTCATAAAGGTTCTCTCGGTTTTGCGATTTGGGATGATCATTCAATCTCTGTATGAGCAAGTTCCCATACTAACGCATCCTTAACCAAAAGTCAACAGCCGAAGGCTGTTTAAATACTTCTCAATGGGTGTTGTTAGAAAGGTAGTACCGCGTCCAATTGAGATGACGGTTACGCTTGCACCCTTCGGGTGTTAGACAACTTCACACGGGGTATTGTCCGAAAGGTAGTACCGCTGACTCCGTCTTGACGGTTACGCTTGCAGGCAAGCGGAACCTTCTCGTTGTTAGACACCGCCGCCACCCCACTCTGTGCCTATAAACGAAAGTGTCAGACACTTCCCGCAGACTGCTTCCCCAACGGCGTTGTATGAAGGTGTCAGCCATAGCCGCCAAACCCCACCATTGGCGGTGTCAGACACCGTCATCAAAACCTACCCGTGCGTGGTGTCAGACACCGTCGCCACCCCGCTCCGTGCCTGCGGTGTCAGCCGCCGCCCAACTCAACCCTCGCCCGTCTCTGCTCTCTGCTAACTATTCACTGCTCACTTTCATAAGTAGGAGGGGGGCGCGGTTTTCCAAAGTGGAGGGAGGCACACAGGCGCCCATGTGGTGCGCCCCCCTGTCTCCAGCCCGCGCAAGCGCGGTCTTCCGCCACCCCCCAACTCGCGCCTCTGACACCCGCACGCCTCTGACACCGCACAAAAAAAGGAGGCGAAGGCGCTTATGCGCCTTCGCCTCCTTTCGTACAACACCCATTATGACTGACACCTGAAGGATGCTTCGCTTTTCGGACAACGCGGAGGTTCCGCTTGTAAACAAGCGGAACCGTCCTGACGGGGTCAGCGGCGCTCCCTTTCAAACAACACCCATTGTGAAGTCGTTAAACACCCGAAGGGTGCCTTTCGTACAACACCCCGTGTGAAGTCAGTAAACCCCCGAAGGTGCCTTCGGGGGTTAGGCGATGACTACGTGTTGGATGTCGCCCCAAGGACCCAGTTCGCCTTTTTCGTTTTGCCAACGCGCGGCGCAGGATAGGAAACAAGCTTGGGCTTCGGGTGGGAAGGTAAGCGTGAACGGGGAATGGGTTAATAATTTGGTCTGGGTTAGTGCGGCAAAGCCGTTCGTCTGTTCCTTGCCCCAGGTGTAGAAAAGGAGGCAACCGTTGTCTCCGTAGGGGATGGCGCGGCTTTCGGGCGTCGCCTCGTCTCGGAACCAAAGCTTCACTTGAAACCCGCCGATGGCGCGAATATCTGTAAAGACCGGGCGGGTTGTTGGTTCGCCGATGGGCGTCGGATGCGTATCCTTGTTGTGGATACCCATTGCGGCGCGGTCTTCGTCGGTAACAGGGGGGAACATGAGGTATTGGGCGATGAAGGGGCGAACAACGGCGGTTGCGGCTTTGCGCACGTCGTTCTTCGCCTTCGTATCGACTGGGGTGTGGGCGCCGAAAGTCTTTTGGTAGGCGGTATGCCATTGGGTATAGGCGGACACGAGAGCGTCCACTGCGCTTTGCGGGATGTTGGGCAAGGCGGGCGGCGTTCCGCTCGTCTTTTCGACGACGCAATCCGCGAGGTTTGCGAGA
>JAISEA010000050.1 GCA_031264475.1 Treponema sp.
CAATGCCTTATTTCCATTATTTAATATCATCCAACCAACATGGTAATTCGGCAATCCTATTCCATTTGTTCTGATTTTTATGTTATAATCTTTATCGTTATTCAAGTTCAACTGCCGTATGCTGTTTATATTTATTTCCTCGATGGGTATACTTTTCCCATAAAACAATGATTTTATGGTTAAAACCCCATTACCAATATCAACCGACGGCTTTTTCGAGGAATACACTATTCCAATAAAAGCCCCTACCAAGACAAAAGACGTTATGAGAATCAATTTGGCGTATTTTGTACGTCCTATAAACCTTGGCGTTATAATTTTATGTATTAAATTTGCCATGTTATTCCGCCATAAATATAATATCCCTGCTGTATTTTTTATCAAGCGCTTTTTCAAAATCTTTCAACAAAATTGAGGAGGAACGCCAACGTGATCATTCTTCTATGCCGTAAATTTCGGCGAAGCGGAGAACCTTTCGCGCCCACGCGCGGTGAACTTTCGCCTCGTTCATGCGCCCATTCTCGCCCCGCGATACGCCCAATTCAGGATCGTTCCAGTGATCGATTTGGAGAGCGTCCGCATAGTCGGCTTTGGAAACCTTCATACACTCCGCAATCACCGGAATCTGCGAAGGATGAATAGCCGTCTTGCCGACAAATCCGTTGAGTCTGTCTAATCGCGCCTCTTTCCGTAGGATTTCCTTCCATGCGTCAGATACACCGTCTTCAAAAAATTCACACACCGGCGCGGATACCACATAAGAGCGGGAAAAGTAATTGAGAATGTCTACCAGAATGTCTCGGACTACGCTGATTTCGTAAATGGTCTGGTTGAATGAACGCCGAACCCCGAAGATATTACAGAAGTCATTGCCTCCGCATCGAATGTTCAAGACATACTCCTTTATGCCGTCGAGACTCCGCTTGATCGCCTTGAGTGCATCATGGCGCGTCTCCGCATAAGCAACGCGGGTCGTCTCTAGGATCGGCATGACGAAGAAAGGTTCGGCTACGCCTGCGTTCATTTCGTGGACAAGCCTAACATAATCATCCGCATTGGCTTCATCGAATTTGGGGAGGATGTAGCCTGTCAATAGCCGCGCGTCTTGCCCAAGCGCGGCGTGAATGTGTTTCAGGTGGAGCGGGTTACGGATACGGGCGAACAATAGCGGCGCATCTTGTTTGCATATAGTCATATTGAGCGTCCGTAACGAATGAAGCAGGGCGCGTTCCGCCTTGTCAAGAGAGGCGTCTTGAATGGAATCTTCAAGACAAAATGCAAGAGAATTGACCGCACGAAATTGTCCGTCGTGTATTTTTTCGGCAATGTTGGGATACAGCGCAGGCGTATATAAGAGCGCACCGACTTTGTATTCTAGTTCTTCTTTCGTCATTTTTCCTATGTTAGTATTTCAAGCGCAAAGAAACCGTCGTTGCCTACGACGCTTATCACTCAATCGTAATTGACTTCGTTTGTCTTGATAAATTGCCAGAATAGGGGCGGCATAACGCTCTGGCGATGAGTTCTCGACGGCGTTTGCGTCGCCGACTTTGTCGTCTGTAATGAAATTATAAAAACCAGCATCTTATTTATAGAATATAAGGTACTTCTCACCTTTGTCAAGCGTTTTTACTAAACGCCGAGCCGCATAGTAAGGCGACGCAAATCGAATCGCTAGGCATAGGAAGGTGATTAAGGAGGTTTATTTGGAGGGTTTCTTCTTTTCTTCGATCTCTTCCGTCTCTTCTGTTTCTTCCGTCTTTTCGGTCTTGTCTTTTTTCTTTGGTTTAGGGATTTTCTCCTTGGGCGCCTTTTCTACTTTGGCTCTATGCCGAAACTGCGCCACATAGGATGCTAACATTATGTAGAGAACGACCACAATTGTAACCGCTATTACCTGCCATGAGGTTAATATTTGTCCAAGAAACGATCTGAATTCCATTGATTTTTTGTATTCCCTTTTTTATGGATAAAGAATAGCTTTCGTTATTTGAAACTTATCGCTGAACTTTCTAAATAACGATGCTATTCTTTATCATACGATTACTTTCTAAACTTCAGCGACTCAAGTTCAGAATCGCCGCGGATGAAGGAGAATTGCAGTTCTCTTTCGGTTTCGCGTAAGAGTTTGTAGAAATCGGCAATATCCTTTACTTGTTTGCCATTGATACCCAAGATGCGGTCGCCGCGTTGTATCCCAACGATAGCCGCAGGCGACTGATCTATGACTTGGGCAGTGTAGATACCTTGAGCGTTCTTGTCGAGCTTGAGGCTGTCCTTGACTTCATCTGTGAGTGGAATGACGTAAAGACCGGGCCAGAGCTTCTTGTTGTCTGCGGCTACGTCGTTGTTGCGCGCCTCTATGGTAACGGTGAAATTCTGCTCTTTACCATCCCGAATAGCCGTAAATACGCTCTTGTCTCCCGGTTTCAAGTCTCCTACCATACGTGTGAGTTGATTCATACCCCGCGCTTCTTTGCCGTCTACTTTGGTAATGAAGTCTCCCGGTCTGATTCCGCCTTTCTCCGCGGGCGAGTCGGTGAATACATTGCCGGCAAACGCCCCGTGCTTGTCTTCAAAGCCTAACGCTTTCGCAAAATCTTTGTCCACGTCGGTTAGGGACACGCCCAGCCATCCGTAACTGATTTCACCTTTGTCAATGAATTCGTCGATAGAGCGCTTCGCATTGTTTATGGGAATGGCAAAGCCAAGCCCTACAGAGCCTGAACTGGCGCCGTTGCTTGCTATCCACGTATTGATACCGATGACTTCGCCTCTAATGTTCACTAAAGCGCCGCCTGAATTACCGTGATTGATGGAAGCGTCTGTTTGGATGAAGTCATTGATATTATTCGCCGGACCGCCTGTGCGCCCTACCGCGCTCACGATGCCGAGCGTTACAGAGGACATATAGCCCAACGGGTTGCCGATGGCTATAGCCCAGTCCCCGACTCTTACCGCGTCAGAATCGCCCAGCTTCGCAACCGGATACGAATCCCTCGTCTCAAAAGAGACCATAGCCAGGTCCTTGCGCTCGTCTCTGCCGATAAGTTTCGCGCTATACTCTTTGTCACTGTTCACCTTGACGCTTATTTCGTTGGCGTCTTCTATCACATGGTTATTGGTAAGCACGTAATAGACGTTCTTTTCAAGCCTGACGATGATACCTGACCCCAGCCCGCTGGAACGAAACTCGCGTCTTTCACCCCGCTCGTCTGGCTCCCTGTTGCGCGGACCAAAAAAGAAATCCCAGGGAACCCCGTTGAAATTAGGGGTTTGCTGTTGCTTGATAGAAACCGTATTGATTTCCACAACCGAGGGCAGAACCTTGTCTGACACATCGCGTAAGGCGGTCTGCAAACCTTCGGCAATACTAAGCGCATCCGCTGAAGAAAGTTTTGAAGCCGCAGAGGTTTCCTCCGCCTGAACCGCTTTGTTCGAGCCGTTAAACGGCGACACGCGGGCGAAAGATAAAAACGCCAAAGAAAATCCAAAAATGACACCAATCAGTACAAGATTGAAAACAAGAATGGTTTTTGAAGATAGCTTATTCATAAGACTCATTGTTCTCTCCTAAATTTGATATTTATAAATATAATACTATCTTTATTGAAAAAGTTACAGGGTGATAAACGATTAAATTATCGTTTGCAAAGTATAGTAGTAATGACCGTCTATTGAGTAAAGATTGAAAATATGATAAAAAGATGATATGAAAACTTGGAAGGTAATGAAATTCGGCGGGACATCAGTAGGGAGTCCGTCGGGTGTAAAACAAATCATTGAAATTATCAAGAATGAAAAGGCGGTTGTCGTGGTATCCGCTTTTTTCGGAGTAACCGATGCGCTCATAGAGCTTGCGCGGAAATGCCGAGATCGCGACAGCCATTACATTGAAATATTTGAAAACTTGAAGAAGAGGCATTACGATATGGCGTCTTCTTTCCTTTCGGGGGACGCGCTCAATTCGGCTCTGCTCGTCATTGAAAAGCCGTTTGCGGAATTGAGATATATCTTGGACGGCGTGTTCGCGCTTGAAGAACTATCCTCGCGTTCTCTGGACAATGTGATGAGTTTCGGCGAAAGGCTTTCGGCTTGCGTCTTAACCGAAATATTCAGCGAAAACGGTATAAACGCCGCATACCTAGATGCAAGACTTCTCGTCAAGACAGACGACAACTTCGGTAAAGCCCGATTCCTAGAACAAGCGACCTTTGATAATATCAGGAACTTCTTCGCCGAACAGCAGAGAGCGATCTTTGTTACAACGGGGTTCATTGGTTCTACCATGAGCGGTGTAACGACGACTCTGGGACGCGGCGGCTCGGACTTAAGCGCGGGCATCTTCGGCGCGGCTCTCGAAGCCGAAACGGTCGAAATATGGACGGACGTTGACGGCATCCTCTCGGCGGACCCAAAGATAGTTAAAAACACGTTCCGTATAAAGGAGATGTCGTACATTGAAGCGATGGAACTCTCACACTTCGGGGCAAAGGTGCTGTATCCTCCTACTGTGCATCCCGCGCTCGAAAAAGGCGTCTCTATATGGATACGCAACACCTTCAATCCGCAAGGCGGCGGTACGTGGATTAAGAACGACGCGGAAGACGGCGATTTCCTCATACGCGGCGTTACGTCGATGAATCAAGCCGCGCTTGTGCGTGTGCAAGGCTCTGGTATGGTCGGGGTCGCGGGTTCCTGTTCCCGTCTTTTTGGGGCGCTGGCGCGGAGGAATATCAACATTATCTTAATTACCCAGAGTTCTAGTGAATACTCCATCTGTTTTGCTATTCTGCCTAAGGATATTGGGGCTGTCCAAGCCGCGCTTGAGGCGGAGTTCATCGGTGAAATGCAAACAGGCGTGATTGAACCGCTTGAAATCCAGACGGACTTGGCGATCATAGCGATTGTGGGGAGCAATATGTGGAAAACGTCTGGCAATTCGGGCAAGGTTTTTCACGCGCTGGGTCGCAATGGGGTCAACGTCGTTGCCATCGCTCAAGGCTCGTCAGAGTTGAACATCTCTGCGGTCATTAAGAAGGAAGATGAGGCGAAGGCGGTCAACGCCATCCATGAGGCGTTCTTCCTGTCAGGAGCGCGCTCGGTCAACCTCTTCCTTGTGGGAACGGGTCTTATCGGTGGGACCTTGCTTGAGCAGTTGGCGTCTCACCGTGAAATCTTGGCTGATAAACACAAAATCCACATCAATTTGACGGGTGTTGCTAATTCCAAGCGGATGCTCTTTTCCACCGAAGGACTCGATCCGAATACGGTGAATGAGCGTCTCGAAGCGGAGGAAAGCGCGGCGTTTGATATAGACGGCTTCATAGCGCAGATGAAGGCTTTCAACTTGCCGAATACGGCGTTTTGCGACTGTACTGCAAGCGACGTGGTCGCCGCGAAATACGAGGCTATTCTCACATCCGCGATTCCTATTGTTACGCCTAACAAACGCGCTAATTCCGGTAGTTTAGACTATTATCGGCGGTTGGTTGATTATTCGCGCGACCGTGGTATTCCTTATCTTTACGAAACCACGGTATGCGCGGGTTTGCCGGTGATTTCTACCTTGCGCGACTTGTTTCTGTCTGGGGATCGCGTGAATCGTATTGAAGCGGTGCTTTCCGGCACTTTGAGTTATATCTTCAATAACTTTGACGGCTCCAAGTCTTTTTCCGCATTGGTACGGGAGGCAAAGGCAAAGGGTTACACGGAGCCTGACCCGCGGGATGACCTAAACGCGATGGATGTGGCGCGTAAGGCGCTGGT
>JAISEA010000068.1 GCA_031264475.1 Treponema sp.
CTTGACGCGAAGAAGCGCGCGTTTTTCTGCGCTGTATTTAAGAATGGCAAGCGTGTTGCCTCGGATATGGATGCGGAACCGTGCCAGATAGCGGAGGCTGTCCGTGAAATAGACGCGGAGGGCACTGATATACTCTTGACAGGGCAAGATGCGGCGCTTCTGCTCCCGCAACTGACCGCGCTCTTGCCGAACAAAATCTCCCTTGCCAAAGTTCTGAGACGCGGTTTTGCGCGTGAATTACTTGCGCTTGCGGAAACGCATAGAGATGACGGCGCGTTATTTGCGGGACCCGTCTACATACGCAAGAGCGACGCGGAACTCCACCCCCACCCGAAGGGTGTTTAACGCCACCCAAAGGGTGTTTAACGACTTCACAATGGTTATTGTTTGAAAGGTGTACCCGCTGACCCCGTCTTGACGACTACGCTTGCAAGCAAGCGGAGTCTCCGCGTTATATGAAAGGGATCGCTGTTCAGCGCCGCCGTAGACAGGCGCCATAAGTATAAGGAGGGGGCGCGGTTTTCCACAACGGAGGTTGGCACACAGACGCCCCTGTGGTGCGCCCCCCTGTCTCCAGCCCGCTTGCGCGGTCTTCCGCCACCCCCCAAAAACGCTAAACCTCACTCCCTTGATAAAGGATCGCGACACGATCAAGAGCAGACTCGCGACACGATCAAGAGCAGACTCGCGACACGATCAAGAGCAGACTCGCGACACGATCAAGGGCAGGATCGAGCCACGATCAAGGACAGAGTCGCGACACGATCAAAGACAGGATCGTGGCACGATCAAGAGCAGACTCGCGACACGATCAAGAGCAGAGTCGAGCCACGATCAAGAGCAGAGTCGAGCCACGATCAAGAACAGAGTCGCGACACGATCAAGGACAGGATCGCGACACGATCAAGGACAGGATCGAGCCACGATCAAGGACAGGATCGCGACACGATCAAGAACAGAGTCGAAAACGCCTTGCCCCACCCTGCCCATGCCTTATAACAATGAGTAGGCTCCGCCTATGTGTAAGCGTACACTTTGGGTAGTTTTAAGCGCGTCCTGCGGGTGGTCTAAAACGCCTTGCCCCATCTTGTTTTGTATATACGCAAGAGAGGCATAGGGAATTGGGGGGTAGCGGAAGACCGCGCCCTTTATGCAACCCGCTGTGCTGGCGCGGGCTGGAGCGCAGGGGGGCGCAACACAAAGGCAGGTGCATACAACTCCGTTTTGGAAATAGCGCCCCCCTTCTATTGATGTCAGATACTGCACCCCTTTCCTCTTCTCTCTTTCTCTTTATCGTGGTGTCAGACACATCCAATAACGCAGAGGAACCCCGCTTGTTTATAAGCATGGTTCCGTCATGTCGGGGTCAGCGGCGCCACCTTTCTAACAATAACCATTGTGAAGTCGTTAAACACCCAAAGGGTGCTTGTCTAAAAGGCGGAAAAACGCTATGCTTAACCCTATGAAAACCAGCTTTTTATACCGTTTTGTGCAAAAAACGGATTTTTCTTCCTATGAAGACTTCTATGCGAACTTTTCCATAACCGTTCCGCCGAATTTCAACTTCGCCTATGACGTAATCGACGAATTGGCAAAAGAAAAGCCCAACGAAACCGCGCTTTCTTGGTGCGACGAGAACGGCGCATCCGCCGAATTTACCTACGCGGAGATCAGCGCGCTCTCAAATCAAGCCGCGCATACATTCATAAAAGCGGGAATTCGCAAAGGTTCACCCGTCATGCTCATACTCAAACGAAGATACGAGTATTGGTCCATCCTGCTCGGCTTGCACAAGATTGGCGCTATCGCCATTCCCGCGACCCACCTCCTCACCACTAAGGATATCGTGTACCGATGCAAAGCCGCAAGTATCGAAGGCGTGGTTTGCGTTGACCAAACCGTCATGATCCATGTAGACGAAGCCGAAGCTAAACTGAAAGCTGAAGGCGACTACACCCTGCGCTATAAAGCCTTCTCCCCCAGCGTGCATCGCAAGGACGGAACACCCCTCCCGTCGAAAGAAAATTGGGTGGATTTCAAAGCCGCAAGCCAGAATGAACCCGTGGAATTCGAGCGCCCAGCAAATATCAACGTAAACTCCGACACTATGCTCCTCTACTTCACATCCGGTACCACCGGTATGCCAAAAATGGTTCAACATAACTTCGCGTATCCCCTGGGGCATATCGCCACCGCGAAATATTGGCAACAAGTGCGGGAAGGCGGACTCCACCTCACCGTCGCGGATACCGGCTGGGCTAAAGCCGCGTGGGGCAAGATATACGGACAGTGGATCTGTGGCTCCGGAGTCTTTGTCTATGACTACGATAAGTTCATGCCCCGCGAAATGCTCGAAGTAATCACTAAACACAAGGTAACGACCTTCTGCGCCCCGCCAACCATCTACCGATTCTTCATAAAAGAAGACCTGAGTAAATACGATTTCTCCTTTATGAAGAATTGCGCGGTCGCGGGCGAGCCTCTGAACCCTGAAATCTACGAACAGTGGCTCAAGGGAACCGGTTTAAAGCTCCGCGAATGTTACGGACAGACGGAATTGACCGTAACACTCTGCACATATCCCTGGATGACCCCCAAGCCCGGATCAATGGGTAAGCCCGCGCCGGGTTACGACATCGATTTGGTAAGAGACGACGGCTCTTCTTGCGAAATGGGCGAGGAGGGACAGGTAATCGTGCGCACGGACAAACGCCAGCCCCTTGGAATGTTTGAAGGTTATTATCGGGACGCGGAATTGACCGCAAGCGTGTGGCGGGACCGAGTCTACTACACCGGAGATATGGCGTGGAAGGACGAAGACGGCTACTATTGGTTTGTCGGGCGAGCGGACGACGTTATCAAAAGTTCGGGGTACCGCATCGGTCCCTTCGAGGTCGAGAGCGCACTTATGGAACACCCCGCAGTTTTAGAGTGCGCCATAACCGGCGTGCCTGACCCTGACCGCGGGGCTGTGGTCAAAGCGACTATCGTGTTGGCAAAAGGCTACGCGCCCTCCGAGGCATTCAAGGTGGAACTACAGAATCATGTAAAAAAGATAACCGCTCCTTACAAATACCCGCGTATTATTGAATTCGTCGAAGAATTGCCTAAAACAATAAGCGGCAAGATACGTAGAGTACAGATACGGGAGAGTCAAAAGTAGGAGACTTGGTTACTCCCCCTCTAAATAGCAAAAAGATCATTTATATAAGGATAAAGTATGAAAATAGGCGACATCGGAAAGGCGGTAACGTTTGTTACGCCTGAAAAATTGGCGAGAATGTGGGGAAGCGGCGCACTGGATGTGTTCTCAACTCCGTCAATGATCGGTTATATGGAGAAAGCCTGCGTCATGGCTATCAGATCAGAGCTTGAACCCGGCTTTTCTACCGTTGGTTCCGCGGTGAATGTGCGGCATCTCGCGCCTTCGGTGCTTGGTAAAACCATTCATACGCAGGGTGAACTCATCGAAATAGATGGGCGCAGGTTGGTGTTCAAGGTGAGCGCCTGGGACGAGTCCGGTCTTATCGGCGAGGGGACTCACGAGCGGTTCATCATCAATAACGAAAGATTTCTCGCAAAAGCAAATAGGCAAAAATAGAAAAATTCCGTTAATAAACCAAACCCTTTTACCGATAATAGAATTATCGGGTATATAGTTCCCCTCCCAAATCACTATATACCCGGTATGCCTCAAGGGCAAGCCGGCGTTACAACCGGCTTTTTTTATGAAATACGAAATTTCGTTCTTGAGTTCTAAACTTGACCCACAATTCGTGGAATGGTTATTGTACTGTACCGCGAAGAAAGATTTACTGCTAAGAAATTGTTAAACAGGCTTTGCCTGTGGAGAAAAATGGAAATATTAGATACTTTAAAAGCCGTTGCCCATTCCTCGCCGCTTGGACCCGGAGTTTACCTCTGGAAAGATGAGGTGGGGCGCGTTATCTACGTGGGCAAGGCGAAAATTTTGCGTCATAGGCTTTGTTCTTACTTTTCGGGTAAGAAAGATCCAAAGACTATGGCGCTTATAGGACGCGCCGTCGCTATTGAAACCGTTCTGACTACGAGTGAATACGAGGCTTTGTTACTTGAAAATACGCTTATCAAACAACACTCACCGAAATATAACATAAGTCTAAAGGATGGGAAATCCTATCCCGTCATCCGTATCACAGAAGAAAGGTTTCCTCGCGTATATAAAACACGGCGCGTCATCGAAGATGGGTCTAAATACTTTGGTCCCTATACCAATGTGCACGCGATAGATAGTTTGATGGAGCTAATTGAGAAAACATTCCCACTAAGAAGTTGCCGCGTTATGCGTAAACGGGAAAATCCTTGTCTGTACTTCCATATTGGGCGATGCCTCGCTCCTTGTTGTGGTAAAGTATCCATCGAGCAGTACCAGAAATTGCTCAAACAGGTGGAGGAAATCATATCAGGAAACACGGCATCTCTCATTATAGAATTGACCGAATCCATGCACCGCGAATCTGCAGCCCTTAACTTTGAAAAAGCCGCCAAACTCCGCAATCTTATCCACTCTATCGAAGCGCTTGCCACGATCACATCCGCTGTAGTGGACATATCAATCGAGACACGGGACTATATCGCTATAGCGAGTGAAGGCGTTCAGGCTAGTATCGCCTTATTCTCCCAACGTGGCGGCAAAGTGATTAATAGAGACCTTTTCCGTACTCAATCTGCAGCAAATGATGACGAGACTCTTATAACATTTATCATGTCTTATTATGGCGGAAACCACCCGCCACCGGAAAAGATTTTTGTTAAGAACATAGTGGAAAAGGAACAAGGGCCGGAGAATGGCGGCGCTGGGGAGATGGCAATCGACGACGCATCCCAAACGATGGTAAAGGCGAATGACGAGGATACCGTAAATGAGATTGAGGAGGCAAATTTCATTGGAAACTGTTTAAAAGAATGGTTTTCTAAAACATTTGAGCGGGTGCCGCAAATTTTAATACCGAACCAGCAAAAACATAAGGTAGTGATAGCTATGGCGCAAATGAATGCGGATGAAGACTTACGCAAACGCGTCAAAGAACGAGGTGCAGGTCCGGCGCTTGACGAGCTTCAGCGAGAATTAAGTTTACAACAACGTCCAGAACGTATTGAAGGATTTGACATCGCACAGCTTGACGGTAAGCATCCGGTGGCTTCGCTTGTATCTTTCAAAGGGGGTATACCTGATAAGCCGAACTACCGGATCTTTAAACTACGCACTGTCATCGGCATCGTGGACGACTTCGCGGCTATGCGCGAGGTCGTGAAACGCCGTTATTCGCGACTTCTTCGGGAGAAAAAAGACTTACCTGACCTCATCTTGGTTGATGGAGGGATTGGACAAGTGAATGCGGCAAAAGCCATACTCGATGATTTGGGGCTTGACATCGATATTGTAGGACTTGCCAAGCGAGAAGAGGAGCTATGGTTGCCAGCTTCCAATGCTCCCATCAGGCTTTCACGGTTGAGCGAGGGACTCAAAGTGTTACAGTTCGTTCGCGACGAAACCCACCGGTCTGCCACTTCTTTTAACCAAAAATTACGATCCAAAGACCTTTGTTTCGCGGTGCTTGAAAACATCGACTCTATCAGCGCAAAAACCGCAACGGTTATTATGAAGACGTATGTAAGTCTAGAATGTATCGCCGAGGCGCCCCCCGAGGATATTGCCGAAAAATGTCATATACTTACAGAGCAAGCGCGGGTGGTAAAGGCGGCTGTGCAATTAGCACTTTCCGATATGGCGGCGGCTAGTGAGCGTTTCTCGCAAGGTAAAGGGCGTTCCGCGCCTAAAAGCCCCGGACAAACGAAAACCTCGAAAAGCGTCCGGAAAAACCCGGTCACAAAAAAGCCGCAAAAACGGACGCGCTCGAAACAGACGGAGGTCTACGCCGAAGAATCGGCAAGCGATGGCGTAGGCGCAGACCTTGCCGCTGAAGCTATAGGCGATTATGGAGATTAACACGCATCTTCAGTCTGTTGGCTTAATACGCACAGAAATGGGAGGGGGGTAATGTGTTCATTGCGAGAGTTCAGTATTTAGTTCAGAAGGATTAGTGATTATTTAATTTGTAGATAAAAAAAGGGGGCATTTGCCCCCTTTACAACACAACCGGTTTACCAGCTGTCTTCCATATCGTCCTCGTCTCTGTTTTCTTGTAAAAATATATCCGTAACGGCGCGGAGATCGTCAAGATAGAGGTAATAGGACCCAATGGTTTCTTCCGGGTCGCATACTACTTCAAAACCCACAATCTTGATGCCGACTTCACCGGTGAAGTGATAATCCTGTTGCGGAATACCACCTACTAGACGATCGTCCCCTTGTGAGAGAACATCGACAGACAGTTGCTTCCATCCCTGAAAATTGAGTACGCCCAATGTGAGTTTATGCTGTTTCCCAAAGTAATCCTGCACAATAATTTTCAATGTGTGGTTAAAATTACGTCCAACCGCCCAAACTGACAGGTTTTTTGTGATTCCTTCTACAGGAATAGGATGTTCCGCCAAAACCTTGAAGCTGGCAGGGCCGCGATGATAGAAATCAACCCGTGTACCGAGAACGTATTTATCCGGAGGAGGAGGGTCAAGGTTCTGTTCATCTGCGATAGGTTGTTTATCCGCGGGACCACCCTCAAAAAGACGCGAAGAAGCGAGACCGTGGTCAGAAGAAATCTCGGAAGTCCAGAAACCTTCATGTTCAAATTTGTCAACAGACACTTCTTTAAGCAACTGCTGGGCAGTATCGGCGCGAGTGCTGGGATCGCCGTTACCTGTTTGTTGTGCAAACAAAACACCGCCAATTAAAATACAGGCGACAGTAATAATATACCGCTTCATTATTGACCTCCTCCATTCCACAGCTCCTGTACAGTGTCAGGATCCGCCAAATCGTCTCCATCAAAAATGGATTCAAAAGTATCAGTAAGGGTCGCAAGCTGGTCAAAATAGACATAGAAAGGACTCACCTGTTCACGCGGTTTAGTCCAAATGCGAAATTTTACAAGCTTGAGAGACTCAAGCCGCGGATAACTTTTCTTGTTCTGACGAATAGTAGACGGTACTTTAGCCACCAACTTATTCCATCCCGCGAAGTCCAAATCGCCCATTTTGAGAACGTGGACTAATCCTAAATAATCCCTTACATAAACCTCTAGGTAATAGTCAAGATTCATACCCCATACCCACATGGAAATCTTGTCTGTTCTACCTGGCATTGGGATTTCAAAGGGATCCCCTGCCGCCGCGCCGGAATTTGCGTCATCTTCCTTGAGTGTAGGATAGATGTCTATCCAATTGTCGCCGCGGCGATCAAATGCGCCCTGAATACCCAAGGCGTTGAGGGTATTGCCATCTTTGTCTTTTCCGTCCTTAGACTTGAAAAGCTGGGATGGCCATGCCGCAACAAACGCTGACTTGGGATACGTCGCCTCATCAGTTTTTGTAGCAAATTTACTCCCCTCGACCTTCCAATCGTACCCAGCTTCGCTTCCGTTGTCAAACGTTTCAAGTACGATAGTCTCAAGAGAAGAGGTAAACTCATCACTAAAACCTGATGCTACCGTTATACATGCCATAAGAATAAGGCAAAAAACCCTTAAACTACCATGTTTCATCCGATACTCCTTTTCTTAATCATTATATAGTTGATTGTTGAAACTAAATCA
>JAISEA010000097.1 GCA_031264475.1 Treponema sp.
TGACACAACAAACCGAGAATTCAAACAGGCGAGTGTGGACCGCGGAAGTTTTGAATGGTACTTCGACAAATGGACTTGCCGGCAGGACAGCGGAACTCCTCAAGAATTTTGGATACGACATTATTTTGGTAGGCAATGCTCCGAACGAGTATGAGAAGACAATTATTATAAACAGAACAGGTTCTGAAGAAATGGTACAGAGTTTCGGCGAAGTAATACGGTGCGATAATTTTCAGGAGGAGTCGCACGAAGCATCTGGAGAAGACGAACAAAATTTGAACTATCAGGCTGATTTTATCTTGATAATCGGAAGGGATTTTAATGGACGATATGTTACAGGTGGATAGAGTGGACGCTATTGGGCGTTTGCTTACAGAACACAAGGCGGGCGATGTGGTTGTTCTCGATATGAGGACTCATAATACATTCACAGATTTTTTCATCATCGGAACCGCGTCAAGCGGCGTACACATGGACGCATTGGAACGCGCGGTCTATGACTTTGCCCGTGAGAATGAACTTGATATTGCGCGGAAGATCCGTCCCCGCTCTTTCAAGGCACCTGACATGCTTGACGAATGGCGGCTTGTCGACATGGGAAACATTGTTGTGCACATCATGTCCGAACAAGCCCGCTCGTTTTATGAACTAGAACGGCTATGGAGTTAAAACAGGCTGTCCTCATGGTCTTAAAAAAGAGAAGCGAATAAAATGGAAAAGATAACGTTTCAATCAAAAGAAGAATACGTTTGCCCTGTGTGTGGTACGGCTTTTCACAGGGAAGAATTGTTGTCTGGCGGTGGCAGACTCATCGCGGGTCAGTTGACTGATGAGCTTCATCGGCTCTATCAACCTTCGGTCAAATACGGAGACGTATACCCATTGGCGTATCAAGCGACTGTATGCCCCAACTGTTGGTTTGCCTCAATGGAAAAGGATTTTACCTCTCTGCCTAAACATATCTGCTCTGCTGTAGACGAAAATGAGGAGAGTAGAAAAGAAGAAGTGAAACTCATCTTTCCTAATGTGGATTTTTATGAAAACCGCGATATATTCTCCGGCACAGCGTCTCAGTACTTGGTTGTGAGGTGTTACGATTACTATGGACCGAAATTCTCTCCCACCGTAAAACAAGGAATCGCTTCTCTACGAACCGCGTGGTTGCTTGAGGAACTACATCAAAAACAACCGGGTGAAAATTACGATTGGCTTGCCACACTCTTCAAAAAAAAAGCGCAGTTCTTCTATAATAAGGCGGTCGAATACGAGCAATCTGGCAAGGAAAGCCTCTCTATAGTGCAGAACCTTGGTCCAGACACAGATAAAAACTACGGCTATGAAGGAGTGCTTTACCTTTCAGGTTTTCTCAAGATGAAATACGGTTGCGCGGGTTCTATTGAACAGCGGAACGAGTCCCTCGAATCGACCAAGCGCACCATTGCCAAGATGTTCGGTTTGGGAAAATCCTCTAAAAATAAGCCGGGTCCACTTCTGGAACTTGCCAAAGGGCTTTACAACAGAATCAAACAGGAACTGAACGAGATTGATGAGTGAACGGAACATCAAGCTCGTTATCGCCTATGATGGGACAGACTTTTGCGGATGGCAAAAACAGGACAATGGACGTACCATTCAGGAAAGTATAGAAACCGCGCTTGAGAAACTGCACAAGCATCCGGTGCGCCTTACCGGCGCGGGGAGAACGGATACGGGCGTCCACTCAATCGGACAGGTTGCAAATTTCTACACAGACATTCAAACCATCCCCCCAGAGCGCTTCGCGCCCGCGCTTAACAGCATCCTCTCCCAAGACATCCGTATTCTTTCCTCCGAAGAGACGACGGGCGATTTCCATGCGCGATTTGACGCGCGTTCCCGCACATATCAATATCACATCATAACGGGACGTAATGCTCTTCCCCACGAGCGTCGTTATCACCTCTGTCTGCGGAGCCGCCCCTCAATTGCGCGGCTTAACGCTCTTGCCCGTCTCCTCCACGGAGAAATGGACTGCTCTACCTTCGCAAGCCCGAAGAACCCAAACGAATCGCGTTACCGGTATATTTACAGCGCGGGTTTCTTCATCCAAAACAACTACCTTGTGTTTGAGATAACGGCAAACGCCTTTTTGTGGAAAATGGTTCGTTCCATCGTGGGAACTCTGCTTTTTTATGAAGAGAAAGGCATCTTACCCACGGAGTTCACCGCTGTGATCAATAGCTTTGACCGTACCAAAGCAGGTCCGGTCGCGCCAGCGCATGGACTTTTCTTACACAGAGTGGACTACCCGCCGAATTCCTTCTCAGCCCCTTAATTACAACGCTGATATTTGCTACGTCGTATTCTTTTTTGAGTTACGGAAAAGCGTCATTGCTTTTTTAGGTCTGAAGCCTGATCTGAAACCGGTTCTTGAGACTATCACACAAAGGATAATCAAGACGCCGGTGATGAGTTTCAAGTCGTTGGCGGTCATGTGGATATAGTAACCGTAGTTGCGGGCGAGGTACATGAGAGCGCGATAGAGGATAGAGCCAAGTAACGCCCGTAAGGTGAGGACGCTGATTTTGTTTGAGCGGATGAGGAACTCGCCTATCATGAGCGAGGCAAGCCCGGAAACGATGGTACCTGTGCCGAAGTTCACGTCCGCAAACCCTTGGTACATAGCGGCATAAGCGCCGGCGATTCCCACAAGCCCATTCGCTAGACTAATACCTATAGTCTTGATGACGTCTGGGTTCATGCCTTGCGAGATGATGAGTTGAGGATTGGTCCCCAATGCGCCCATTGATAGTCCAAAGTCGGTACAGAAGAATATATCTAGTACTATTTTGATGATGAAGACGGACAGGAAACAAAAGATAACCAAAGCCCAAGCAGTATGAACGGATAAGCCCTGTCCCAAATCCGTAATTCTGGTGAACAGAGTCGTAGTTTTAAGCAGGGAGAGATTCGCCCTATTCGACATAACGCGCAGATTGATTGAGAACAACATAGTCATAGTCAGGATGCCAGAGAGCAGGTCTGGGATTTTGAGTTTGGTATGGATGAGAGCCGTTACCATTCCCACGAGTCCGCCCGCGAGAAAAGCCAGCAATAGAGCCGCGGACGCGGGTAGTCCTTTGAGAAGAGCGGATGCCATGACTGCCGCGCCGAGTGGAAACGAACCGTCAACCGTCATATCCGCGAAATTCAGCACCCTGAATGTGATGAACACCCCCAGTACCATGATGCCGTATATGAGTCCTTCTATTAAAATTCCTTCAAGCATGAATCGCCTCTTTGCTATGGTAGAAAATTTATTGTTTTTATGCAAGTAGTATATGGTGAAACGGAACCCTTTAGTCTGAGTTCAATAGTAACTTATTCTATAGTGTCCTATCGGCGCAAAACCAACGCGGCGGTACATGGCGCACGCGGGATCGTTGGTTTCTTTGACAAAGAGGCTTACTCCTGTGTGTCCGATCAACAATCCTTGAACAAACACCGCGACCATTCGCGAAGCTATGCCCATGCCCCGAAATTCGGGTCTTACGTAGACGCCGCCGATCTGTACCCATGCTGGAGACGTCGCGTTGATATTCACCTTGCCCACGATATATCCACCATACTCCGCAAGTAAAGCCCGCCCGGTCAGGATAATCCGTTCAACGAACAGTCGACACACTGCGGGAACAAAAACCGACTTCTTGGTTAGCACTTCTTCTTTTTCATAATCAGCCTGCAATTCAAAGAGAACATCCGCGTCAGTCATGCGCGGCGGACGCAAGATAAGTCCCGCGGGTCCACTGATGAGACTTGCTCTGGACGGTTCTTGGTTTATAATCATCAGGTCGTAGAGTATCCTTTGGTCAGAGAAGGCACCCAATCCGCATATAATGTTTTCCAGAGATTCAACATCTTCCGCCTTGCCTTGAACCGCATGGAGCGTTCTCTCTTCAAGAGACATTTTTAGGATATTCTTTAAGTTTTTTAGACGTTCCGACTCGTCTTCCCATGATAGGCGCGAGGAGTCGAAGACTGGAAAAAGAGACTGTCCGCTTCGCACCAAAACGCCGCTGTTTTTCAAAACCCAAGCGCGGTCGCGTCCCGCTTTCATGTTTTTAAAGCGCGTATACGCGGACAACGAATACGGCTCAAAACGCTCAAAGAGAGAAACAACGTCATCTGGTTTTCTTACGACGCGCCATTGCGCATCTTCTATACGCTGTTTATGTTCCACGGCGCAGATATTATACCTATTCAAAGAAGCATAATCAACACATGAAGGGTGTCAGACGACTTCTCAACGGGTGTTGTCCGAAAGGGAGCGCCGCTGTCCCCGACAGGCGGCAGAGCAGGACGCTTTTAAAACACCCGAAGGGTGTCAGACATCTTTGACGATCCGCCGTTGGGACAACTCTAACTCGCACGCCTAGAACAAAAACATCTGATTCAGTAGAATAAAGCATGAATATGACAGATATTTCACGAGTTTCTGATCAAGACGCCGATGGGCGTCCGACAGGGGTTCGTTTACAAGCTTACCTTGCGCGGGCTGGCGTCGCTTCACGGCGCGCTTGCGAAACGCTCATTACAGACGGGCGCGTGTCGGTGAACGGACTGACCGCCGCGGTGTTAGGAACGAGGGTGAATGAAGGAGACGCCGTGTGTGTTGATGGGAAGCAAGTGTTTGCGGAGAATCGCCTGCGCTATATACTTCTTAACAAGCCGTCCGAGTACATCTGCGCGGCTTCGGATCCGCAAGGGAGACGGCTCGCCATAGACCTCATACCGTCTCACATAAAAGAGCGGCTTTACAACATAGGACGCCTTGATTACCGTTCGTCAGGACTCATCATATTCACCAATGACGGGGACTTTGCGATGAAAATCAGCCATCCGTCAAGTCGTATAGAGAAAGAGTACCTAGTAAGGGCAGTGGGACGTATACCAGACGCGGTTATTGAAGACTTTCTACACGGAATAACCGTTGAAGATGAGTTTTATCAGGCGAAGAGTATCAAGAGAATCGACGAAAAATCAATCGGCGTCGTGTTGATTGAAGGGAAAAACCGTGAAATCCGCAAGATTTTTTCCCATTTTCACCTACACCCGGTCTTACTCCGCAGGGTTCGTATAGGGAACATCCTATTGAACGACCTTGTAGAAGGCGCGACCCGTGCCCTCTCAGAAACAGAGAGGAACGGACTTTTGGCTCTTGCCAAAGGAGGGAAAGGTGAAAAGCATTGAAAGAAAGTTACTCTATTCTGTAGCGCTGACGTTTTTACTCTCCTGTTCTAACACGGAGCCTGAAATCTCCTATGTCAATATGCGCCTCGTGTATTATCAGAACGGCTCGGAGTCAATAGAGCGCTACTCTTTTTTCGTCATTGCAAACGACGAAGACGGCGTTGAAAACCTCGCTGACCTCTACCTCTACCATGACCTTGAAGGACTAGAATGGCACTTGTCGGAAAAGGATTGGATAATTGTGGAACAAGAAGGGAATACATGGATAGG
>JAISEA010000116.1 GCA_031264475.1 Treponema sp.
TATCGCTTGCAGGGTAAAAACGTGTGGGCTATCGGCGTGGACTCCGACCAGTTTGAAGAAGGGTTGTTCAACGACTCCGATTCCGCGGTACTGACGTCTATGCTCAAACGAGTCGAGACGGCGCTTATTTACACGCTCAACACGGTACAAAAAGACGCTTTCACGGGCGAAATTATCAGCTTGGGTCTCAAAGAAGACGGCGTAGGTTACGCGACGACTAACGAGACGGCGCTCACCGCAGACATCGTCAGCCAAGTTGACGCGGTAAAACAACAAATTGTTTCTGGTCAGATAAAGGTCGTTCCTTCTTTAGAGGAAGCCAAAGCGCTCCCCAATTTCCCCCAAGACATAAAATGTCAATAACACACACCCTTCGGGTGTTTAAATACTTCACACGGGGTGTTGTTTGAAAGGATGTGCCGCTGACCCCGACATGACGGTTACGCTTGCCTTGCAAGCGGAACCTGCTCGTTGTTAGAAGAAGGGGCGGCGCAAGACGATGCGGTGTCAGCGGTAAATAACAAATAGTAGAGAGCAGTTAGCAAAGAGCAGGAGACCCGCGCTCGCCCGTCTTCCTTTGCTAACTGCTAACTTTCAGGGGGGCGTTATTTCCAAAATGAGGATCGCATATCGTCGTCCTTTTGTCGCGCCCCCTCGCTTCGGTTCCCCCTTCGGCGGTCTTCCGCTACCCCCCCCCCCAACAAAAACCATATAACCCCGCCGCCACCTGACACCGCGCGTCTGACACCCGCAGGGTGTCTGTCCCCTCGTAATCTCTTTAAAAAAGAATTTGACAAAACAGACGCTATAGTATACAATGAACAATATATTTTGAGAGAAAGGAGTTTTTTATGAGTTCAATGTTTGTCGATTCAGTACTGTCGACGGTTATTTCCAGAAATCCGGCGGAACCGGAATTCATTCAAGCCGTCAAAGAAGTAGTTGAGTCTCTGGATCCGGTCGTTCAGAAGAAACCGGAAATCGCAAAACTGAAAATCGTGGAACGTATCGTGGAACCTGAGCGGCAGGTGCTGTTTCGCGTCCCTTGGCTAGACGACAAGGGGCAGATTCAGATCAATCGAGGCTTCAGAGTCCAATTCAACAGCGCTCTGGGACCCTACAAGGGCGGACTTCGCTTCCACCCTTCGGTTAATCTGGGGATTATCAAATTTCTTGGATTTGAACAGGTCTTCAAGAACGCGCTCACCACTACGCCCATAGGAGGCGGTAAGGGAGGGAGTGATTTTGATCCCAAAGGCAAGAGCGACAACGAAGTGATGCGCTTCTGCCAATCCTTTATGAGCGAACTTTTCCGCCATATCGGTCCTGACACGGACGTTCCCGCCGGGGACATCGGGGTAGGGGGCAGGGAAATAGGCTTCCTCTACGGGCAGTACAAGAAACTTACGAATTCCTTTACCGGGACGCTTACGGGAAAAGGGCTTACCTTCGGCGGTTCTCTGGTACGCACGGAGGCGACTGGCTACGGGCTGGTGTATTTCACTTCTCGGATGCTTCAAGATCGGGGAACGAATTGGCAGGGTAAGCGAGTGGTTATTTCTGGCTCTGGAAACGTGGCGATTTACGCCGCGGAGAAAATCCAATCTCTGGGCGGAAAGGTGATAGCCCTTTCGGATTCCAACGGGTATATTCTGGACGAGGAAGGAATAGATTTGGTCGCGGTCAAGCGGATTAAGGAAGTTGAACGCGGGCGGATCAAGGAATACGCTGGGGATCATCCCAAGGCGTCCTATGCCGAAGGTTGCGCGGGAATCTGGAATATTCCCTGTGACGTCGCCTTGCCCTGCGCCACGCAGAACGAATTGGACGGAGATGCGGCGGCTGTTCTTGCCAAGAATGGTTGTATCGCCGTAGCCGAGGGCGCGAATATGCCCAGCACCCCGGAGGCGGTGGAATGTTTCCATAAATCGCGGGTTTCCTTTGGTCCAGCCAAAGCGGCTAATGCGGGTGGCGTTGCGACCAGCGCCTTGGAGATGTGTCAGAATTCCATGCGTCTTTCGTGGACTTTTGAAGAGGTGGATACGAAACTGCATGGGATCATGGACAACATCTACGATCAATGCAAAAGCGCGTCTGAGACATACGGCTTATCGGGCAATCTCGTGGCTGGGGCGAACATAGCGGGATTTCTCCGGGTTGCCGCGGCGATGACGGCTCAGGGCGTAGTCTAACAGCCTTCGGCTGTTTAAATACTTCGCAATGGGTGTTGTTTGAAAGGGGTCGCCGCTTCCACTGACTTGACGGTTACGCTTGCACGCAAGCGGAACCTGCTCGTTGTTAGAAGAAGGGGCGGCGCAAGGCGCTTTAAAACACCCGAAGGGTGCACTTGCACGCAAGCGGAACCTACGCAGTGTCAGCGGTAAATAACAAATAGTAGAGAGCAAGTAGCAATGAGTAATGAGCAAAGGAAGACGGGCGAGCTATTAACTGCTACCTGCTACCTATTAACTGCTAACTACTACCTGCTACCTGCTTATGATGTTTTTTAGGAGGGATAAAGTGATTATTATACAGTATATGTCATCATTAAACCAAGGCGCGTCATTGCGCGGGCGGAGACCCGCCCTTATTCAAGCGAGAGGCGTTCTCGCGAAACCATTAGGTACCCCCCCCCCCACTATCGTTTCTCTCTAATTATAGACGGGACTAATCGCGCGGATATTTATGACACGTCGTGAGGTAGTAAACCCCGTCTCCCTTCGCTTTTCGGAAGTAAAACCAAAAAAAATCATTTTGCTGTCTTGTTTTTTTGACAAACAGCTATATATTTTATAGTATAACGACGTTTCGTAACGAACGGCGTTATTGAATTTATGAATTCACCCACAGGTGCGTCCTATGGGTGTAATGAATTGAAATAATTTCTATGGAGGAAATTAATGAAGAAAATAATATCGTTTTTCATAGTCGTTTCATCAATCATGCTGACTATGATTATCGCTTCGTGCGACCTTTCGGATCTTGCCATGCCAGAATCCATTATCGTTAAGGGCAAGCCCGGACTACACGTGCCCCTCGGCAGTCCGTTTGTCGGGGACAATGCAAATATTGTTGAAAAATATCTCGGCATGAAGAGTATTCTCGAAATGATGGGCGGCACATTAAACAGCGAAGAGAATTCTTTGTCCAACGGCATTAGAATGATGGGCGGCACATTAAACAGCGAAGAGAATTCTTTGCCCAACGGCATTAGGATATACGAGTATAAGCCAACAGGTAGCAGTGGCACAAAAACTTTTATCATTCACTACCAGATAGCGAGTATGCCTTATGACTTGGGTCAATACATGAAGTTTGTTTATACCATAGAACCGCCGACACTTGAAGGCATAGACCTAAGGCGCCCGGCGGAAGTGGCAAGATTCTTCCCGACTGAGGACTTATCCTATCTGCTGAATATGACTGACGCCAGTATAGAAGCCCGCATTGACGATAAGATTGACGAATGGATTACCGAGGCGGAGGCTGGTAATACGCCTGACACGGGTATTCCCGCGGCGGATACGTTACTGACTAACTTGAGCCAAGCGCCCGCCGCGCTAAAGCCGACTTTGATTAACCAGATTAAAACCTTGCCCGCGCTCACTAGCGCAAAAGACACCGCAAAAAGCCAGTTCAGTACATTTAAGGAATATGCGGAAGAGCTGAAACGGGAAGTAAAAGTCCCTCTGGGCGACATGGCTAAGTTGGTAAAATACATCAAAGTGAAAAATACCGGACTCAAGATAACGGGAACGGATTTTGAAGATAAGATAGAGATAGCTATTCCCCAATTCGGCATAGGCACGGAAGAGGTTTTAGGAGCGAACAAGGTCATAAAGTATTCCAAGGGAAAAGTTGATGGAGGCGATCTCTACTTTACAACCAATGACGCGACGGATAAAGACCAAGATGGCAACCCTTCAACATATACCTTTACTCCTCTCGACGAGACCTATCTTAGTATCTATATTAACGTCACAGATTTTATCGAGGGACCTGTTGATTTTGAACCGAGTCTTGAATTTGAATGGACAGAGGCAAGCATAGATCCGGGCGAACAGGGTAAATTGTCAGGAGAGTATGAGATGGAGTTGGGGGATATTACGAACTTCTTGGGAGACAGCTTTGAACCGCCAGACGTGAAAGGCTATCTCTACGTTGATAACCTTCCTATAAGCAAACAGGGCGGCTCGAATAAGCCTAAAGTGTCGCTCCAACTTATATACAATACTGGAAAGCCGCCGTTTTCCTTGACCAACGGGACCAATGGCGAAGAAGAGATGTCTAACGCGACACTTCCACAATTCCCCGCGGAAAACGGCGGAACATTCACGGGAGATCTCCATCTCCTTCCTGCCAGCCTCCAAGAGATACCCATGACAGAGGTCTTAAAGGCTGATGCAGGTTCGTTTTTAGCGTACACGGTAACAATGGGGGATGCAACCAATCCGTTCATACTTCATAGCACCGACAATTTAGAAGGCATAATTTCCGCGGACATGGTGGTTGTGATTCCACTCGAATTTAAGGTAACAACTACGACACCGATAACGATAACGACACCGGAAGGTGAAAAAAAGAAGTACGTCCCGCTTGACTTGAAAGACACTGATGGAAACTCTTTGCTTCCTGAAATAAAGGGAGACCTCTTCGGCAGAGACGGCGACGGTGGGACTGTTGATGAAATACTTGGTGAGAATGGCATAGACTATGTTGAGATAACGCTAGAAAAGTATGTCAATGAAGCTCTTCCCAACATGGCGATCTTGATACAGGGCTCTGGCGAACCAAAGCTCTTTGATTTGTCGGGCAATACCAACAAAAATCCCAGCTTCAAGCTTGAAACAGATGACTTCAAATTCCCATTTGAGCCGACGTTTAAAATTCTCATTCCCTGTGAAACGGGAGAGGATTACGGGACGCTTTCAATCCGGAACGCTTACGACTTTGATTTCAACCTTGTGGTGGACGCCCAAGCCAATCTAGAGATGGATGTTTTATAAGAGAGGAGAAAAATGAAAAAAATAATAGCGTTAATTATATTTTGCGTTCTCACAGGCATAGCCTTCGCGCAAGACGTAGACTGGGCTAACGACATCAGAAATCAGGCGGACTCTGCCGTATACGGAGAAACCGCTGATATAAGTGACGGAAGCGAGTACGAGGCTTATGAGGACGACGAATGGGCTAACGAGGATGACGAATGGGCTTATGAGGACGATGAGTGGGCTTATGAGGATGATGAGTGGGCTTATGAGGACGACGAATTAGCTGACGTCAGATTCGATGCCGAATGGGCTAAGGACTTCATCGACGAGGATGAGGAAACACCCCAAGTAGCAGAGGTATCCCCGAAACCCAAGAAGAAAGGCGGTCTCGCTTTCCCCTACCGCAGGTTTGTTGAATTTGGCATTAACGGAGACGTGGGCTTTGCAAACAACCTTGTCGGCGTGTCGGACATTCTCCGCAAGAAAATCGTACTAGACATGAGCGAACTGTCCAGCAATGTTAAAAAAGATGGCTGGGCCCTAGACCTAACCGTCAACGCGGATGCATTCTTCAACTTCAACGTAACCCCCAAGTGGGGCTTCGGGTTCTTCAGTTCAGCTTCAGGCTCCATAAACGCCACCATATCCAAATCGTTCATGACATTGATAGCGGAAGGCAACCTCAAGCAACACTCCCAGAGCGGCGAAGTTTCAGTTTCAGGCGGTATCTTCACAGACGTAGGCATAGATATACACGCGCGGTTTCTCCCTGAAGACAAGCTCAAGATCAGCCTTATCCCGTCCATGTTCGTTCCCGCGGTCTACATCCCCAAGTCATCAATAGAGTACCATTTGCACGCGGAGGATGAGCTGACCCTTAAGGCGGGTGGAAAAATCGACGTCTACACACCGGTCTATATGGAAAGCGTCATTGACAACTCCTCTTTCGACTCGTCCCTCCTTAACGTCAACAAGATACTCGGACAGAAAGGATTTGACTTCAGTCTGATCGCCGAATATGAGCTTTTCTCGTGGCTGAACGTAGGCGGCGGCTTCACACACATCCCGCTTAGCCCCGCAGTCCTAGGGAACCGCTTCACCGTTGAGATGGTCAACGACAAGCCCATCATTGACGGGACAGGTTTAATCGGAGGCAACACCAGCGATCTGGTAAACGCGCCGAAGTTTGATACCGATTACGACCCCGATGCTGGACTCAAAGTAATGCGCCCCATGCGGTTCGACGTTTTCGCGGACTACAAACCTTTTAACAGGAATTTATTCATAATCAGACCAAATATCGGATTTACCGTAATCACACCAGAGGAGAAAGCTCGTTTCAACATGGGTCTTCAACTTCAACTAAACACACCGGTATTACTGATTCACGCCTCAACCGGCTACGAAGAACTCTTGTGGCAACACAGGCTGTGGCTAGGCATAAATCTACGGATTATTGAAATAGACGCTGGACTTTACCTGAGCTCCCAAGACTTCAAACAAAGCTTTGACATGAGCGGCGCGGGCGTTACCGTGGGCTTCCGAATCGGATTCTAAAGAAACAGGGGAGGGTCGGAGAGTTCGAGGACTCCCACCCTCCCTATTCCTTCCATTTATGAAAAACAACCTACAAACCTTCCTACTATCGCTGTTTCTTATCGCGCTGACCGTGATCGTGATAACGATAGGGTCTGCCACGCCTGTTCAAGCATTGAGAGACTTTTTTATCGGTCCCTGGTCGAGCGCGTGGTCGTTTGGCAATACGCTTGACAAGTTCGCGTTGATCCTCACCGCGAGTCTCGGCGCCGCGTTTGCGTTTCAGGCAGGCTGTTTCAACTTGGGCGGCGAAGGACAAATCTATATCGGAGGACTCGCGGGCGCAATGGTCATGCAAGGCGGAGGCTTGTTTTTGGGCGGAGCGTGCGCCGCGATTCTCGTGAGCGGTCTGTGTGGCTGGACTTCGGGTATTCTCAAGAAATCAGTCGGCGCAAATGAACTCATCACCAGCTTTCTCCTTTCCGCAAGCCTTACACCGGTCGCTGACTTCCTCATCGCGGGTCCCTTACGCGACCGATCTGGCAATCTCCTCGCCATGCCGCCCCTATCCGAAACCCTTCCCCGCATACTTCCCCCGTCAAACCTGTCCGTTTCGTTCTTCCTCGCGATCATTCTCGTTCTTTTGGGGCACACCTTTGTCAACAGGACGGTGTTCGGATACCGATTTAGGATAGCGGGAAACGCGCCGGCTTTTGCCCGCTATGGAGGCATTAAAACAGACGGCGCATGGGCGCCCGCAATGGCGGTTTCAGGTTGTCTCTTTGGCTTGGTGGGTTTCTTCGCGGTAGCCGGGACTTACGGCAGGTGTCATGTGGGTTTTTCAGGAGGACTCGGCTGGGCAGGCATAACAGTCGCGCTCATCGCGGGAAACCGCCCGCTCGCGCTCTTGCCCGCCGCGCTTATCTATACAACCGTGGAACAAGGCATCCGTTCCGCCGCAATAACTACCGGCTTACAAACCGAAACCGCCGCCCTCCTCCAAGCCGCAGTCTTGCTCATCGTTACCGTGCGCACCCAAAGGGTGTTTAACGACTTCACACGGGGCGTTATCCGAAAGGGGGCGCCGCTGTCCCCGTCTTGACGGTTACGCTTGCTTTGCAAGCGGAACCTACTTGATGTTAGTGTACCCGCACCCTTCGGCACCCTTCGGCACCCTTCGAGTGTTCTAAATACTTCATAATGGTTGTTGTACGACACCCTTCGGGTGTTTGAATACTTCATAATGGTTGTTGTACGACACCCTTCGGGTGTTTGAATACTTTATAATGGTTGTTGTACGACACCCTTCGGGTGTTTAAACACTTCATAATGGTTACTATACGAAAGGCGGACCCGCTGACTCCGTCAGACAGGCGCGGGGGTTGGAGGGCGGCTACTCTTCAGGTATTTTAAAGGCTTCCTGCGCCGCCATCATATAGGCTGAACTTGACCAGCAAACGGCGGGTAGTCAAAGTTCATTTCATCATAAAGGGTTCTTATCAGGCAGTACAAAGGTTTATTCTATATAGAATCATGTTTTAATTTATGGATTCAGGTTTAGAATTCATGAAATAAATTTTTAAATTCATGAAATATGTTTTAGAATTCATGAAATATATTCTAGAATTCATGAAATAAATTTTTGAATTCATGAAATATGTTCTAGAATTCACGAATTCAAGTCTTGAATTCTGAGGTATAATACCTTATCCTATAGGATAGGAGTTTTTGTGGGTCAAGTTTTGAAGTTTGGGGGTGGCGCACCTTTCGGGTGTTTTAAAGCGCTCCGCCCCTTCTTCTAAATAATAACGAATAGGTTCCGCTTGCAAAGCAAGCGTAACCGTCAAGACGGGGACAGCGGCGCTCCCTTTCGGATAACACCCCGTGTGAAGTATTGAAACACCCGAAGGGTGCCTGTGATAGAAATAGAATTAAAGGCGTGGATCGAGGATCCACAAAAGACAAAGGCGATTATCTCTGACCTCGCGGTTTTCAAGCATGATTTTGAGAAAGAAGACGCGTACTGGTATCCGAGCAAACAGGACTCCGCTCTTCCGCATTTCGGCGTGCGCGTCCGCAAAGAAACCAACGGCGATGAAACACATACGCTCGTAACATTCAAAGTCAAGGAGAAACGAGGCGCGGTCGAGGTGAATGACGAGAAAGAATTCGAGGCGTCGGACAGTGAGCCGCTTGAAACTCTCCTCAATCTATTGGGGTTTCGAGTCGGGGCGCGAAAACATAAGAAAGGCTGGGCGTGGACAAGCGGTGATATTACCGCGGAACTCTGTGAAGTACACGGCTTAGGATGGTTCGTAGAATTGGAAATCCTCGCGCTTTCCGCGGACGAGCAAACCGTTAAAGACGCGCGAGATCGTCTTTTGGCTTTTCTCAAGAAAATCCATGTCGGCGAAGACAAAATCGAAAGCCGTTACTACACAGAGATGTTGCGCCGTCTAAATAAGGAGGAATAATGAAACCAATAACCTATACGCGCGTGAAACGAAAACTGATTCGGACTTTTTTCCGTGAGCAGTGGTCCCTTTTGCTTTTACCGGTCCGCAGGGATTATTTTCTAGAGGCTGGAAAGGAGCGCGCCTTGAAAGCAATCGTCCCACAGAGAGACATTCAGTGGGCTGACCCATTCATAGTGGAATGGGCTGGAAGGGTATATATCTTTGTAGAGCAACAATACAAACATGAAAATGGGATATTGGGGTACGTTGAGTTGTTTCCAGACCTGAGTCATTCGGCGTTTACCTCGATTTTGGAAAAGCCCTACCATCTTTCTTTCCCAAACGTCTTTCGTTATGAAAACGAATGGTACATGATTCCTGAATCCCATGAGAACAAAACCATAGACCTCTACAAGGCGGTGGATTTTCCCGGCGTGTGGGAGTTTGAGGCTACGCTCATGCAGGGCGTTGACGCGGTTGATTCGGTCGTGTTCTTCCATGACGCGACGTATTGGTTGTTCACCAGCATTAAGGGAAAGTCCCACAACGATAATCTCCATCTTTTTTATGCGCCCACGTTCCCGACTCACGAATGGACTCCGCACCCGCAGAATCCGATTTGCGACGGTCTAACGAACAGCCGCATGGCTGGCGCGGTTTCCTGCTGGGGGGGGGGGAGGATTTACCGTCCTGCGCAAAACTGCCTGA
This sequence comes from Treponema sp., assembly GCA_031264475.1. The sequence continues at coordinate 9,692 of JAISEA010000116.1, forward strand.
AAGACTACGGCAAAGAGACGAATATCAATGAAATTCTCGAACTAACGAAGACTGTATACAAAGAGCGAGTTGTCAAAACCATCTTACCGGAAAAAGAAATGAGCGCCGTCTGTACTCATACCTTGAATTTCAGCGAGAACTACACAGTCAGAGACATTAAGACCCGCCACCCGAAGGGTGTTTAAATACTTCACACGGGGCGTTATAAGAAAGGGAGCGCCGCTGTCCCCGTCTTGACGGTTACGCTTGCTTTGCAAGCGGAACCTATTCATTATTATTTAGAAAAAGGGGCGGAGTGCTTTAAAACACCCGAAAGGTGCGCTTGCACGCAAGCGGAACCTACTCGTTGTTAGAAGAAGGGGCGGCGTACACAAGCGGAGCTTCCGCGTTGTCTGACACCACAAGCAATACAATAGTAGGAGGGGGCGCGTCTTTCCCTAAACGGAGGATGGCTCACAGGCGCCCTTGTGGTGCGCCCCCCTGTCTACGGTTCCCCCCTTCGGGGGTCTTCCGCCACCCCCCAAAAAAATCCCGAAGGTGGGACGGGGCAAGACGCTTTTAAAACACCCGAAGAGTGCGCCACCCCACCCAACCACCGCTTTCGACTTCGTGGTAAAATTCTCCGGACGTTTTTGTGTGTGTTGGATGTAAGGGAAATTGTTTGAAAAACCTGCGCTATTTTTTTACCAAAAAATAATTACGCCTCTTGACAAAATTTATATTAGGAATTATTATTAATAAAGACACACGAAAAGACTAAAAAAGTGGCTTTTCGGGTCAAATATCAATATCATGGAGGATTTATATGGCTAATCTAAAAGGTAGCAAGACGGAACAGAATTTGCAGACGGCTTTTGCCGGGGAATCGCAAGCACGGGGCAAGTACTTCTATTTTGCGGCAAAGGCGCGGGAAGAAGGCTACGCGCACGTTGCGCGGATTTTTGAGGAAACCGCTAACAACGAATACGAGCACGCGAAAATCTGGTTTAAGTACTTGAATGGAATTGGCGGCACTGCGGATAACCTTAAAGCGGCGATAGCAGGCGAGAATTATGAGTCGACCGATATGTACGTCAATTTTGCAAAAACGGCAAGGGAAGAGGGATTTATCGAAATTGCCGAACGGTTTGAACAGATTGCGGCAATTGAAAAATTGCACGAAGCCCGCTACAACAAACTGCTGGATAAATTGAGCAAAGACGCTCCGACGAGTGATGATTTCCAGACATGGGAGTGCGTCAACTGTGGACACAACATCAACGCAAAAATAGCGCCGAACAAATGCCCTGTCTGTGGGTACGCGGATATTCCCTGGTCGGGAGCAACTGCATACGTGCCTAAGAAGAATGACTACTAAAAAATGTAAGCCACACTAAAACCTTACGGGGTTTTGGTATGGCTTTCTGGAAGAGCAGGGGCAGAACAGAAATTACGCAACATGTGTTGCGCTGGTTCTCCCTGCTTTTCTTTTAAAACTTCCCTACTCATGGAGAGTAGCGGCGTAAATATTCCCTATGGTTAACATGGCATAATTTAGTTTCTTGACAAAACCATACAAAATTTTATAAAAAACAAAAAGCAGGTATTATGGACGGATTATCATTAAAAGAGCGTTATGGGCATCTTTTTGGACAGCTTTCAAAGCTCTCTTACGCTCCGGCAAAAATTGATGAATTTAACGTGTACGAAGAAGGAAACCCGAACACCCGTAAAATGATTGACGCGATTATTGAAGAAAATCTGTTGCCCGGTTCACGACTTGAAGGGCGGGAACATTTTTTGGACTTTTTGAAACAGGTTAAGGCGGGGAAGCGTGGATTGCTCATGGCGGAACATTACAGCAACCTTGATTTACCGGTAATTTTTTATTTGTTGGAGCATGACGGCGAGGATTTTGGCAAGCAAATTGCCCAGCGAATTGTCGCCATCTCCGGTCTAAAACTGAACGAGCATGACCCGCTTGTAAGAGCTTATACTGAGGCGTTTACCCGTATCGTAATCTACCCCAGCCGGAGTCTCGCAAAAGTGACAGACCCGGAAGAAATTAACCGTGGCAAAAAAATCAACATGGCCGCCATGCGGGCGATGGAGATGACCCGACGGAACAAGCAGATAATAGCGGTTTTCCCCAGCGGCACACGTTTCAGACCCGGTAAGCCGGAAACAAAACGCGGTGTTCGTGAAATAGACTCATACCTCAGGATTTTTGATGTAATGATATTCGTGTCGATCAATGGTTCATGCTTGCGCCTTTCTCCCGATAATCCTGAAGATATGCTTGCCGACCAGGTTTTCCATGACAAGGTTATTGTCGCTTCAAGCCCCGTGATGGAGTGCAGACCGTTCCGTAACGCAATTCTTGCCTCTGTCGATCCGGCAAGCGGCGTTGACTTAAAACAGGTAACGGTAAATCGCGTGATGGAGTTGCTTGAAGAGCAACACCTAAAGTACGAAATGATAAAAATAGCGGAATAAGCTATTTGCCTTCACCCTCTTTTTTTGAGAATACCACTTCTTTAAAATTGAAAAGATAATCAGCCAAAGAAACGTAAGCCAATATTACACAAATTATCGCAAGTACGATAGCGATGCTCCGCGTAAAATCCGGCGTATCAATGCTAAGCCGCTTGCAACTTTCCAGCAGAAGCGTATAAAAACAAGTAACGATGTAGGTAACGGTTTTTGTCTTTCCACCTTTGCGCGCACCGATGGTAATCCCTTTTTGGGTAGCCATAAGTCGCACAAAATTGATAACAAACTCACGGTACACTATCAATAGCAACGCGACAGGCGGTATATAACCGCTCAGAGTAAGGCAGAATAGTACCGTTATATTGAGTATTACATCGCAGAACGGATCGAAAAGTTTCCCGAAGTTGCTCACTTCGTTGCGTTTACGCGCATAATAGCCGTCAAAATAATCAGTAAGCTCGGCAAAGGCAAGTAGGGGTATCATCACGAACACCGATGCCACGCCAAAAAGCCCTGTCCATACGGGGATAAAGTACAAAATGAAGAATACGGGAGCAAGAAAGCCCCTAAGCCATGTAAATTTATCTGCCAAATTCATACAAGCACTCCTGTCATTCCGGTTTTAACCGGCATCGTGCGCTAAAATATTCATAACTTCATCAAGAACAGAACATTTAACACAACGAAGGGCCGTTTTTTCGGCCTCTTTTTGAGAAATATCGGTAATCGCCCGTTTAACAGGCCCTATCGCGCTTGGATTCATGCTCAACTCGGTTATACCCATGCCGATAAGCGCCACACTGAGGGCGGGATCGCCCGCCATTTCCCCACAGACACTAACAGAAATACCTGCCTTGCGGGCGGCAGTAGCGGTCATACTGACAGCTCGTAAAACCGCAATCTGATACGTATTCGCCAGCTTTGACAATGCCGCATTCCCCCGCTCCGCCGCCATCACATATTGAGACAAGTCGTTGGAGCCGATACTAAAAAAGTCAGCAACTTTGGACAGTTGATCCGCCATCATAACCGCCGCCGGAGTTTCTACCATTATTCCAAACGGCACAGGCCACAGGTGTGGTCGGCCTTCTTTCTCTAGGCTTTCATGGGCTGCTTCAAGCATCTCCTTGCAGAATAATACTTCCTCGACCGTACTTATCATGGGTGACATTATCTTTATCTCAAAGCCAACCGCAGCGCGCAGTATAGAGCGTAGTTGGCTCATAAAAAGCTGTCTTTCTTTTTGACAAAGCCTTATTCCGCGCACACCCAAAAATGGGTTATCCTCATTATGCTGATCCAGCCATGAGAGGGTTTTATCGCCACCTATGTCTAGAGTGCGAATCGTAACCGGATCATTGGGGAACAACGACAGTATTTCCTTAAGCATGGACTCCTGCATCTCCTCGTCGGGGGCAGCAGTACCGGAAAGAAAGAGAAATTCACTACGCAGAAGTCCTATACCTTCGGCGCTGTACGCGGCGGCCATCTTTGCGTCTCTTTTGCCGCCTACATTGGCGCGGATATATACCTTTACTCCATCTGTTGTAACGGCGTCTTTTTTACTGTCCTTAAAGGACTGTTTCTTTTTTCCTTCCCAGACAGCAATTTTTTTTCTAAAATCGGCCTGTGTCCGTGAATCAGGATCGACCGTAACCGAACAATTTTTGCCGTCAATGATGATCAACGTTCCGTTTGCCGTGTTTTCATCGAGTCGGTAGCCCGATATGGCGGGAATCCCTAGTGTTTTGGCTAGAATCGCGGCATGGGACGTTTCCCCACCCGTTTCAGTTAGAAAACCCCGAATTCTATTTTCAAAACGGACGATCATCGAAGGTTGTATTTCTTTCGCGGCAAGAATTATATTGTCTGTATCTTCGGCTTCAGTCCTATCGTCGCCAGTGAGCGCGGCAATCACGCTGGAGGCCACGTCGTTAATATCGGCGGCTCTCTGTGGCAGGTAACTACCCGGCAATTTACGGTATTCCGCCGCCAGACTCTCCATCATTTGCTGATAAACATATGCGGCATCCAGTTTTTCAGCGGTGATAGTTTTTTTTACCTCGTCAATGAAGCTACCATCCGTGAGGATAAGTTTTTGAGCGGTGAAGATGCCCGCCTCGTCCTCTCGTCCGGTTTGAACAAAGTGTACCTCGTGTGCATCGAGTTCCGTTTTTACACGGGCAATAGCCACCTCAAAGCGGCAAATTTCGGCTTCTGTATTACTTACCGTCCGTTTCGGGCAGGCTACGGCCATATTTTCACGGTAAAGTCGCCCCATTCCAATTCCTGGTGCGAGGGATAGAGGCTTATCGGCAGAAATGGCGGCGATTTTAAGAGTGGCAGGCGGTTCGCCAAAGTTGTTTTCGGCAAGTTTTTGCAAGGCGGCGAGAGCCTCTTCCGCGTCATTCCCCGCAACCTGTATTTCAATTTCGTCCCCAAGCAGTATACCGAGCAAGGCAAGCTTATTGATGCTACGAGCCGACTCCGGTCCTCTATTCCTGCTACTGTTTTTTACCCGTATTTCCGCATTAAATGGAGATATGGTGTTTACCAGCATTGCGGCGGGACGGGCATGAAGGCCGTTTTTCAGGCGTGATGTGAATCTGAATGACAGGTAAGAGGTAGCCACCTCTCCGGCGTGTTCCGTATCGCCACCTCTGTCTACCTGAATATCGCCATCCAGATCAAGCTGCTTGGGTACGAGCGCCGAGCAGGCTTCTTGCTTGACAACCTCAAGACTACCACCAGTTGCGATTTGAACCGCAGCGGCAACAGCACCCTCGACAAGAGGTGCGGAACATAGGCGGACACGGACCGCTCTTTTGTCGTCAAGGAATTCAAGGGCAGTCTTTGCACTCAATATAGCACTACCCAGATCCATAAGAACAAGGACACCGTCATCAGAATAGACCGAATCGACTGCCTCCATGATGTCCATAGCGTCTGTGCCAAGCTCGCCGTGGTCATCACCGGTACCGCCTGCCGCCGCCACCGGAATGTTTACAGCAGAAGAAACCTGCCGGGCAAGGCGCTCTGTTGCGAGAGCCAAATCCCGGCAATGTGAAACAAGAACTAATCCTACCAAAATATTATCCGAGTATTGTGGCGGCAGTTTGCAACAACAATGCGGTACTGGCCGCGCCTGGATCCTCGTGCCCTATGCTGCGCTCGCCAAGATAGCTGGCGCGGCCTTTTTTGGCCTGAAGCGGGATTGTAGCTTTTGCCCCTTCTTCCGCCGCGTCTGCGGCGGCCTTTAGAGCCTCTTTTATCTCGCCTCCTCTCGTGGATTTTAGTACGTCCAGGGCAGGAAACCATGCATCAAGCATCGTTTTATCGCCTTTTTGCGCCCTGCCAAGCTGTTCTATTCCCTGTACACCTTTTTCAAGAGCGGCTATCCATGTATCCAGATCAATTTCCGCTTTACCGGCAAAAACCGGGACGCAACGCAGGAAAAACGTACCGTATAGCGGACCAGAAGCACCACCCACCGTCTTTATCAGCGATGTAGAGACGGTTTTGAAGGCTCCGCTCATGTCTACAGGCGGAGCCGCGTCAATCGCGCCTGCCACCGCGCTAAAACCCCTCGCCATATTTACCCCGTGATCCCCGTCTCCAATATCGGAGTCGAGCTTCGAGAGGAAGTCCTTCTGCTCAGAGTATACAGTATCCAGCTTTTTTATCCAGTCAACAATCTGCCGTAGCGTTATCATCATATCCCCCAACGAAGAGCAGGCGTCAAAACCGGTGCGTCCCAGAGTTTTACAATGTCTGCATTGGCTTTCATAATCGTAACGCTGAAACCCTCCATCTCAAGAGATGTGATGTAGTTGCCTACAAGGTTTCTCACAACCTTAATGCCTTTTTTGTTCGCAAGCTCGAACGCCGCATTATAAAGGATATACAATTCAATAAGTGGAGTGCCGCCCATGCCGTTGACAAACAAGATGACCTCATCACCCTGTGTCAGGGACAGATCCTGGACTACCGGCTCAAAGAGCATTGCCATAAGTTCGTTTGCCGTTTTGATCTTGATCCGCTCACGTCCCGGCTCACCGTGTATGCCGACTCCAAGCTCTATCTCGTCATCTCCAATTTCAAAAATCGGTTTGCCAACTGCGGGCAGTGTACAGGAACTCAATGCGATACCCATGCTCCTACCATTATCCTTGCAATAATTGGCATACTTTACCACAGTTTCAAGATTATCACCCCTTTCCGCTGATGCCCCGATGATCTTTTCGGTAAGAACCGTGCTACCGACACCCCGACGGCCCGCCGTGTAAAGACTGTTCTGCACCGCTACATCGTCCGCGATAACGATCGGCTCAACCTTGATGTTATCCGCCGCGCAAATATCTGCCGCCATTTGAAAATTCATGATGTCGCCGGTATAGTTTTTTACAAGGTGGACGACGCCCGCGCCCGCATCAACGGACTTTGTAGCCGCCTCCATCTGATCGGGTGTAGGGGACGTAAATACTTCACCCGGGCAGGCCGCGTCAAGCATTCCGATCCCCACAAAACCACCGTGCATAGGCTCGTGCCCGCTACCACCGCCAGAAATCACGGCTACCTTGCCCTTCTTTGGTGGCTCTTTACGAGTGATAAAGACCGGTTCATAGCTAACCTTAATAAGGCTACCATGAGCGGCCTCCATACCTTTCAGCGCTTCACTAACCACTTTCGATGGATCATTGATCAATTTTTTCATAAAAACCTCCATAAATAAAATAGATATACACAAAGTTTGATCTACAAATCACGTGTCGAAATAAAATTTACCCCCGTGCCGCAAATGTTGGGGACAACCACATCACCCAATTTGACGGGAGACTTCACTTCAAGCTCATCAAGCAACTTCATTGCCTCAAAAATCTTGCCCTTAGGTATCGTTTTGTCGGTCTTTACAGGCATACGCTCAACCACCCCTCCCTCCACGCATACGGTTGACGTGATGACCCGCGTCGGATTTGTAATCTCCCGTATGCCGTACTCCGTCCCACGCTCGCAGTTGTTCCCCGTTACAGCAAAGTTGTTGTTCCCGGCAATCTGTAGATGACAGCCTTTTGGACATACGATACATATCAATTCCGTCACCCCATCCGGACGTGTTGTGCGGAATTTTATGTCGGAAGCGACAATCTTTTCGCTACTGTTCACAGATACGACAAGTGGAAACCCCTCCGCTTTTTCGAGGAATGATTTGGGGAGTGTGATTTTTTCCATCTCACCGGGGGCTAAATGTTCGCGTTTGAAAGAGGCTATCACAGTATCGCCGCTTTTTACCTCAATTTTTGATGTTTTGTACATAGCGGTAACACGGAAAAATACGTCTACACCTTTGTCAACATTTTCGAGGCGTATTTTTTGAGGTACAGTATACCCTACACCGTCACCATTCTGAACCTGTACCACTTTTTCAGGTTTTGTAGGGAGATGTTTTGCCGCAGCGGCTCCCGCCCTTATGCTTTCCGCCGTAACAAAGTCAACAAGATCGTGTACGTGGGCAACGTTTCCGCAGGCAAAGACGCCGGGAATACTGGTTTCCATATTTTCGTAGACGACTGGACCGTTGGTGCGCGGGCTGATTTTTAGCCCTGCCTGACGGGAAAGCTCGTTTTCCGGTATGAGTCCAACTGAAAGCAATAGGGTATCGCAGTCTATTACCTGTTCCGTACCCGGGACAGGTTTGCGCCGTTCATCAACCTGCTGGATGACTATCTGTTCCACACGCTGCTTGCCTCGAATATCGGTGATCGTGTGTGACAGGTAGAGCGGTATGTCGTAATCTTCGAGGCATTGGACGATATTGCGGGTCAGACCGGAAGAATACGGTAGCACCTCGTACACACCGAGGACCTTCGCCCCTTCAAGCGTGAGTCGCCGCGCCATGATGAGGCCGATGTCGCCAGAGCCGAGTACCACGACCCGCTTGCCTACCGTAAAGCCTTCGATATTCATGTAAAGCTGGGCCGCGCCCGCCGTGAATATGCCAGACGGCCTCGCTCCCGGTATACCGATAGCGCCTCGTGTCCGTTCGCGGCAACCCATCGACAGCACAACCGCGTTTGTCTCCAATCGCATATACCCATATTCAGCATGAATCACGGAAACTGTCTTTTCAAGCGATACATTGAGTACCATCGCACTCGTAAGAACTTCGATAGCGGGATAGTTTGGAAGCTGTTCGATGAACCGGAAGGCATATTCAGGTCCGGTCATCTCCTCTTTGAAATGATGCAGTCCGAATCCATTATGAATACACTGATTGAGGATTCCGCCAAGCGTATCATTTCGTTCGAGTATCAATACGCTTTTTGCGCCGTTTTCCGCGGCGGATATGGCTGCGGCAAGACCCGCAGGTCCGCCACCTACGACGATTACATCGTATTTATCTTTCATAAAACCGCCCCCTTTCTTTTTGTGCGTCCGGTAATGATGTACATACCTTCTCTGTCCATCGGAATATTCACTTCGCTGATATTGGTATACTTGGCGATCAGCGCCAGGACGCGGGGTCCGCAAAAGCCACCCTGGCAACGCCCCATGCCGGTGCTACAACGCCGTTTAACGGCGTCAAGCGACTGCGGTGGCAACGGACGGTTCAACGCGTCCACGATTTCACCTTCAGTAACAGTCTCGCACCGGCAAACGATCGTGCCGTACAGCGGATTCCGTTTTATCGCCCGCTGTTTTTCCTCATCGCTCAGATATTTGAAACGCATAACCTTCCGCTTCGGCACAAAATTGGGATTCGGCGTGGAATCGAGGCCTTTGTCAAGCAACATACCCGCTACGTCTTTGGCT
>JAISEA010000073.1 GCA_031264475.1 Treponema sp.
AAGAGGGCGTTTTCACGGAATTTTCGTTCATTCATTTCACCAAGACCCCTTTTCCGCGCTATCGCAACGGCTATGCGAAGGAATAGTTCTTGATTCGGCGCCGTAAATACAATAGTCACTCCAAAACGGTCAGATAAGGAGAGCTGTTCTTGTTCCGCATCCAAATTGCGGGGACCCTCGACAAAACGTTCCCTTACAAAATGACGGCGGTTGGTCGCCGCATAAATAATCACGTTGTCAGGTTGTTTTTCTACCCCGCCTTCGAGTAGGCTCTTGCAATACGCGAATGAATCATCGGTCGTCTCAAAGGAGAGGTCGTCTATGAAAATAACGAAGCGTAGTCCGCGATGTGAAAGTTCCTTCATAAGAAGGTGCCACTGTTTCAGGTTATCCTTGGAAAGCTCCACAAGACGCAATTTATCAGCGTATTCGTTGCAAACCGCCTTAATCGTAGCCGACTTTCCCACACCCTTATCCCCATAGAGGAGAATATTATTTGCAGGCTTGCCTTCCAAAAACCGCTGGGTGTTTGTAATGATCGCGCTTCGTTGCTCCTTATATTCAAAAAGGTCTGAGAGCCGCACCGGGTCTGGGGACAAAGCAGGTACGAGCCGTCCTTCCCAACGAAATACAGCCGCAGTCGCCAGAATACCCGCGCCGCGTGCATGGACGTCTTGTTCAAACGCGGCAAACGCTGTGGGAATCGTAAAGAGGTTTTGCGCGTCTTCTGGAGACTTTCCTTCCGCGCCCCATAAAGAGCGAGTTTCCGCCTCAATACGGGACGCGGCTTGCGGGGTTTCCTTGCGCACCACATCGGCGACATGGAAGCCGAAGGCGCATACGTCGAAAGCGGCTATTTCCGATAGTCGTCCAAAGTCTGTCTCCGCCGCAGTTTCCAAAAGCCCTTCAGCCTTCCCAAATCTTTCCACAAATCGGGTAAAGGCGTTGTCGTCAAGTCGAGCGAAATGGTAGACTGATCTAGCCCATGTCGGTTGTCCATTGTTAATGAATTCATGGATAAATTCCGCCCACGCGCCTATCATTCCCCTGCCACCGTCTTTTTCACTTCCTTCGGTTACAGAGAGTAATTCCGTAAACGCCCGCACAAGCGGACGCTCTTTCACCGCAGTAAACACAGTTAATCCGTTAAGAGCGGCTTTTACTGTTAGTATGTTCATAAACTGCTCCTAAATGCTCCCAAACCGCGCCATATTCGTCGGGGTCTCAAACACGTCTACAGCGCTTAATAATCCCGGATCGATGAAGAAATTCGGCAGGGTAGCCTGTATTCGCTCGAAAATATAGCAGGCGATACGCTCGGCGCTGGGGTCTCCCGCAAAGTCTTGTATTGCGTTGAGGTTGCTGTGGTCAAGCGGCGCAATGACCTGCTTGAGGCATTGTTTCACGCGCCCAAAATCCGCAAGCATACCGCCTTCGTCTAAAGCCTCGCCTTTTAACCAGACGCGCACATGGTAGTTGTGTCCATGTATGTTCTCGCATTTCCCACAATAATGAGTCAAAAAATGAGCGGCTGAAAAATCAGCTTCAATCCTGATAGTATACATGATGATTCCTTGTTTTTAACGATAGTTAATGAATGGTTTCGGTAATATAAAATATGATTGTAATGCGGCGTTACGGAAGGAGCAGTCTCTATAAACCTCTGCTCCTTTTCCGTTTTTCAAAGATTTAGTCTTTCTGCGTCAGATTTCCGTTTTCAAAAATATAATTTGCTTGGGAAAGGTATGTTTCTGGAATAGCGATACCGCAGTTTTGCGCCGCGTCCAGATCAAAGAGCATATCGGATTCCGAAGGGTCTGTGAGGAATTTGACCGGAATCGCCGACGGTTCTTTGCCGTTAAGAATATCCGCTATAATATTGCCGGTGGCAATGCCAGCCTTGTAATAGTTGAAACCCGCCGCTATCATACATCCACCGTTCTGCGCCGCGGTGACGTCTCCAGAGAATATGGGCTTCCGCGCCGCGCCGAAGACTTGTATAAGCGCAGGCAAAGCCGAAAATACCATGTTGTCCGTCGTAAGGTAAATACCGTCTACCCTGTCGATGATAGCTTCCGCCGCCTGTCGCAATTCCGCGGAATTATTGATGGATTGGGTAACAAGCGTCAAACCAAGGTTCTGACACGCCTCTTCCACGATACCAAGAGCTGTGATTGAATTCGCCTCAGAACTAGTATAGATGTAACCTAACCGAGAAATACCCGCGATTTCCTTAAACAAAGCGATGTGGTCAGCAGTAGGAATGGCGTCCGATAAGCCTGTCACATTGCCGTCTCCGTTTGACAAACCTGACACCAGCTTCGCGCCCACCGGGTCTGTTACCCCGGTAAACACGACGGGCGTCTCTTTCATCGCATTGGCAAGCGCCTGCGCCATGGGCGTAGCAACGCCTACCGCAACGTCAACATTGTCAGACTTGAATTTGTTGGCGATTTGCGAAGCTGTGTTTACGTCCCCGTTGGCGTTTTGCAAATCAAAGACGACGTTAAGAGCGCTTACCTTGAGCGCATCCTGAACGCCCTGTTCAATGGCGTCCAACGCCTCGTGCTGTACTATCTTCGCTATGCCAATACGGTACGGGCGTTCACTCGACTGACTCTGCACGGACGGTTGATCTGGCGGTTGCACTTTCTTCGTACAACCGACCAGTCCTACAATGGCGGCGATAACCACCAAACCTATAATCTTTTTCATAATATTCTCCTTAAAACATTAAAATACATGATACGCAGTATAAATAAAAAACAAAAAAGTTACAAGCGGAAAAGGGAATCGCTATGGCTACGATAGACGAAGCCTGTTTTATAACTTCATACGGGGTATCCTATAATAATTCCGCCAGACGCTCTGATTTTAGACGAAACAG
>JAISEA010000072.1 GCA_031264475.1 Treponema sp.
TCAAAACAGCTTCTGGGGCTTATAAACGACATCCTCGATATGTCCAAAATAGAAGCGAACAAGCTCGAAATTATAAACAAGCCTTTTGACTTTGAGAAGATGGTGCAGGATACGCTGAACGTTATCCAAATCAAGGCGGAAGAGAAAAAACAACAGGTTATCGTGGATTTTAATAAACGTCTCGAGCACATGGTTATAGGCGATGCGCTTCGTTTTTCCCAAGTTCTCCTCAACCTCCTATCAAACGCCGTAAAATTCACCCCTGAGAACGGAAATATTACCGTGAGAGTTAAATGGGAACGTCTACAAGACTCCGCGGACCATAGCCGCGTGAACCTCCGCGTGGAGGTTATCGACACCGGTATAGGAATCTCACCTGAACAACAATCGCGGCTCTTCAATGCCTTCGAGCAGGCTGACGGTTCCATCACGCGGCGTTTTGGCGGTACGGGGCTGGGACTAGCCCTGTGCAAACGCATCCTCAACCTCATGGGCGGCGATATATGGATAAAGAGCGAAATCGGTAAAGGGGCAAGCTTCATATTTGAAGCCCACGTTGCTTTTGGGAACGAGCTTGAACAGGAAATCATCGAATATCCCGACGTAAACGAAAGAATTTTGGTCATTGACGACAGCAAGGATGTGCTTGAATACTTCACTCACATACTCGCTAGTTTTTCGATGAATTGCGAAGCCGTGTCTTCAGGGCGGGACGGGCTTGTACTTCTCGAAGCCGGCGTAAAGAGCAACAACCCATTTAGCATAGTTCTGATTGATTGGAAACTGCCCGGAGAGGACTGCGCCTCCATCATAGGAAAGATAAGGAAAATTTCCGGCGGTATTTCTATTGTGATCATGTCGGTCGCGGATTGGACGGACATTGAGCCGTCCGTTAAATCCCTCAATATAAAACGCTTCCTGCCCAAACCGGTCATGCCGTCCACCCTTTACAACACTATCGTCAATCTGAACGACAAGAAGCATCTTAAAAACATCGTGGAACGGAAGAGCGAAGAAACCGAAAATATCAATTTGGACGGCGCTCTCGAAGGGAAACGCCTGCTTGTCGCGGAAGACATTGAAATCAATCAGGAAATCTTGGCGGCGCTCCTTGAAGACACCAAAGTTGCTATTGATTTTGCTATAAACGGCGCTGTGGCTGTTGATATGTTTAAGAAACGAAAGTACGATCTGATCCTTATGGACATTCAGATGCCCGACCTTGACGGGTTTGATGCGACTCGGCAGATACGGGCTTTAGGCACGGACGCGGCCGTTTCCATCCCCATCGTAGCTATGACCGCCAACGCATTCAACGAAGACGTGAAGGCGTGTATAGACGCGGGTATGAACGAGCATCTCGCCAAGCCTATCGAGGTGAACGAGGTGATGAAAACTCTGGTGAAATACTTGACGTAAAATAGGTTACACCTCCCCTGTCAGGTTTTAAATTCACAGAGTCAGACTTTAAATTCATAGAGTCAAGTTTTAAATTCATAGAGTCAGACTTTAAATTTACAGAGTCAGGTTTTGAATTCATAGAGTCAGACTTTAAATTCACAGAGTCAAGTTTTAAATTCATAGAGTCAGACTTTGAATTCATAGAGTCAGGTTTTAAATTCATAGAGTCAAGTTTTGACTCTACTGAATATTTTCTGTTTCCTTCTTAAATTTGCTATAAAATCTACACAAATCATATAGACGAAAGGCGGTGAACTTCGTATAATGAAAAAATTATGATATTTCCATTAGAAGAACTTATTGAATATAAAGCCAATATGTATGACATTACCGTTGCGGCGTCGCGGCGCTCGTTTCAACTCTCCATGCTGAAGGATGAAGCTATTGAGCAACATGAAGGCAAGGTCATTTCCCTCGCCGCGAAACAGCTTTTCACGTCTCAAATCAAATTTCGGTTAGATGTCTCTGCCGATTCCACAAATTAAATCCCTCCCTGTTTTGGTCCTCTTTGGACCCACCGCGTCCGGCAAAACCGATGTAATCAGACAAGTCTTTACATCATCTCAAGCCGAAGTGGTGTCTGCGGATTCTATGCAGGTCTACAGAGGCATGGACATAGGTACTGCAAAACCATCCCCGCGATTACAGGCGTTGATTCCTCATCATCTCATTGACATTCTGGAGCCTGATCAGGAGTTCAATGTGGGCGACTTTGTCCGTCTCGCTGACGCGGCGGTGAAAGATATTTGGTCTCGTGGGAAATTGCCGGTGGTCTCAGGCGGAACCGGGTTTTACCTGAAGAATTTCATACAGGGCTTGCCCCTGACTCCGCCTTCAGACGCGGACATCCGTGCGCAGTTAAAGGCGGAGCTTCAGGCGAGCGGCGTCGAGCCGCTTATCCGCGAACTAGGGTCCCGTGATGCGGTAAGCGCGGGACGCATCCACCCCAATGACTCCTACCGACTTCTCCGCGCCCTGGAGGTCTTGCGGTTGACCAATAAGCCTTTGAGTTCATTCTCAATGCCGAAAAAAATCCGCGATGATTTTGACTTTCTGCTCATTGACTTGGAGCGTCCGCGTGACGAACTCTACGCTCGCATTGACGAGCGGTGCGCCCAGATGTTTAAAGACGGGCTTGCTGAAGAGGTTCACGGTTTGTTTGGGAAATATGGAGCGGATGTACCCGGCATGAGAGCCATCGGATACCGAGAGTTCTTCCAAAACGGTCAATTCCGCTCTGACTTTGGAGAAGTTGAGGCGCTTATCGCTCGAAACAGCCGCCGTTACGCCAAACGACAGATAACCTTTTTCGCGTCCATTCCGGGCGTAACGCGGCTCAACGCTGACGACACCCTTCGGATATTAGACGACTTCATACGGGGTGTTGCACCCTTCGGGTGTTAGACGACTTCATACGGGGTGTTGTCCGAAAGGTGGACCCGCTGACCCCGTCCTGACGGTTACGCTTGCTTTGCAAGCGGAACCTACTCGTTGTCTGATACCTCGTGCAAGCGGCGCCTTCTTGTTGGGGGTGGCGGAAGACCCCCGCAGGGGGGAACCGGAGACAGGGGGGCGCACCACAAGGGCGTCTGTGCGCCGTCCTCCGTTGTGGAAAACCGTGTCCCCCTCCTTATACTTATGGCGCCTGCCTTGCGTCGGTGCTTACAGCGATCCTTTTCTTCTAACACCGCGTAGGTTCCGCTTGCGTGCAAGCGGAACCGTCCTGTCGGGGACAGCGGCGCCCCCTTTCGGATAACACCCATTAGGAAGTCGTTAAACACCCGAAGGGTGCGAAGGGTGTTGCGCTGTTTCATTTTTCACGGTATAATTAAGACACAATTTAAGGAATATAAGGAGAAAAATATGGGAAATACGGTAAATACGGCAAAAGACGCGGTAACAAACGCCTACATCAATATGTTCGGCATACTCGGCGCTCTGGAGGATTTGTGCGGGTTATCGCAGACGGCGAAAACTTTTCTGCCGCGCCAGCCGTTGACGATCTGTTTTGCGGTAACCAAGGGTCCCGCGGCGCGGCTAACCTTTAGTCAAGCTGAGTGCGTTATTGCGCCCGGAGAGGGAAAGTGCGATATAAGACTGCCTTTTTCATCGGTGGAAAAATTCAACGCGGTGATTGACGGTACGGCGACGCCCATTCCCAGCAAGGGCTTCACCAAGATCGGTTTCTTGCTTAAAAACTTCACGGAATTGACCAAACTGCTTGAGAGCTTTCTTCGTTCAAGCGATCTTACGGATGCGGACTTTTTCAATGCGTCCACGACCATTATGTTTCATCTGATAGCCCAAGCTGTAACGCAGATCGGCAATCATGATGCGGTCGGGCGGTTCTCCGCATCGAACATCGTTGATGGAACCGCGGTTCTTTCCATTGCGGGCGGTCCGAAAGCCGCGCTCTGCTTCAAAGACCACGGGGTTTCTTGTTCGCGCCAAATCCCCAAAGATTTCAATGCGCTCATGGAATTCACGGATATGAAACTTGCCCGCGATCTGTTTGACGGCAAGGTAAGCGCGCTTGCGTGTGTGGGACGCGGGCTTATCGTAATGAAAGGCAATCTTGGAATGTTAGATAACATCAACCGTATTCTGGACAGGGTTGCGGTGTATTTAGCGTAGGAGGGGATTATTATGGCTGATAAATCTGTTTATGACTATAAGAAAAGCGCGGAAATCTTTGAACGCGCGTTGAAAGTGATACCGTCTGGTATTTACGGGCATCAGGGACCTGCCGAAGGTTGTTTTACGCCGGTAACGGCGTTTCCGTTCTTTTCTGAACGGGCAAAGGGCGCGTATTTCTGGGACGTCGACGGCAACCGATTCATTGACTATATGTGCGCCTATGGACCGAATGTGCTCGGCTACAACGACGACGACGTTGACGAGGCGGTCGCGAAACAGCGGGAGAAAGGCGACTGTATTACAACCCCTTCCCGTATTATGGTGGACTTTGCGGAACTTCTTGTGGATACGGTGGCAAGCGCGGACTGGGCTTTCTTTGCCAAGAACGGCGGCGATGCGACTACCCTTGCTGTTATGACTGCTCGCGCTCACACGCACCGCAAGAAAATCGTGTTTTTCAAGGGTTACTATCATGGGGTTGCTCCGTGGACGCAAAAGATAGATTACCCCGGTGTGCTTCCTGAAGATGTGGCGAATTCCCTTTACGTCCGGTGGAACGATTACGAAAGACTAGCTGAGACCTTTGCGGAAAATAAGGGTGAAATTGCGGCGGTCATTTCTCAACCGTATTGGCACGGCAACTTTGCGGATAACATTCTACCGGCGGACGGTTTCTGGCAAAAGGTGAGAAAGCTCTGTACGGATTCTGGTGTTGTATTGATAATTGACGATGTGCGGACGGGTTTCCGTCTTGACTTGGCTGGTAGCGATCATTTCTTTGGTTTTTCGGCGGACCTTATTTGTTTTTGCAAGGCGATTGCCAATGGTTACAATGTGAGTGCGCTCTGCGGCAAGGATTTCCTGAAGAATACGGTCTCTGGGCTTTCCTACACGGGTAGTTATTGGTTGTCTGCGGTTCCGTTTGCCGCGGGGATTGCCTGTATTGAGAAGATGAAGCGTCTTGATCTGCCTCGTCTGCTCAACGAGAGGGGTGAAGCTTTGATGAAGGGGCTTGTTGAGGTTGCAAAGCGGCGCGGCTTTGATCTGCGTGTTTCTGGTATGCCTGCGCTTTTCTACCTACGGCTTGCTGACGACGATGTGAATGGCAGTCCGTCTCTCATGTTGCACCAGCGGTGGATTGCGGAGATGGTCAAGCGCGGTGTTTATGTAACGAATCACCACAACCACTTTCTCAATTACGCCTTGAGCGCCGACGACGTTAAGACCACCGTTGAAATCGCGGACGAGGCGTTTCAAGCTATACACCCTTCGGGTGTTTAACACGCGAGGCGTGTTTAAATACTTCGCACGGGGCGTTGTCCGAAAGGGTGCGCCGCGTCCACTGAGATGACGGTTACGCTTGCACGCAAGCGGAACCTACGCGATGTTAGCGGTAAATAACAAATAGTAGAGAGCAGTTAGCAAAGAGCAGGAGACCCGCGCTCGCCCGTCTTCCTTTGCTAACTGCTAACTTTTAGGGGGGCGCGTCTTTCCCTAAACGGCACCCTTCGGGTGTTAGACGACTTCACAATGGGGTGTTGTCCGAAAGGGAGCGCCGCTTCCACTGTCTTGACGGTTGCGCTTGCACGCAAGCGGAACCTCCGCGTTGTCTGACACCCTAACACTAATCACTAATCATAAGGAGGAGGGGGCGTGTCTTTCCTTAAACGGAGGTCGGCAAACAGGCGCCCTTGTGGTGCGCCCCCCTGTCTCCAGACCGCCTGCGGCGGTCTTCCGCCACCCCCCGAACCCATCTTAGGCTACTTTCCCGCATGGGCTTCGGTGTCTGACACCACGCAGGAAGGCGTACTAGCCTCTAGCCTAGCGCATTAAACTTGCCCCGCCACCAACGGCGCCAACGGTGGATCGGCAAAAATGTCAGCCGCCGCATCGTCTACTAAACTAGTGAGCCTGTGTAGCCGATGATATAAACTGCCAAATACCCACTCCGCGGCTCGTTCCACAAGTCCCGCCTTCACCGGATTCTCCGCGATGTACTCCCGCACACGCAGGAAGTCCGTTATCTCGCTGATTATCCGTGAATAGAACCGTTCCCCCCAGACGTGCCCCGTCCGCCCATTCGCTTTGTTCCACGCCTTGGCGAAATTACACTTTATCCATTGCATTATTTGCGATAAGTTACCGTCTTTACCCGGCTTTATCGATAAATGGACATGATTGCCCATGATACAGAAGTCCAATAGCTGGAAATTGAACTTCAGTTTCGCCTTTTTGATGAAAAAAAGTAAGAGCTTCTTGAATCGGGGATCAAGAAGGATCAT
>JAISEA010000056.1 GCA_031264475.1 Treponema sp.
TAAAGATGGTATAGCTGAAGCCTTTATTGAGTTTGCAAAGAAGGAAGGATTAAGTTTTTTTTAGATAGCCCTTTCGACGAGGCGAAGTACAAGGCGTTGTTGGAAGGGCTGGAAGTAAGCGAGGTTTTATTGTCAAGGGCTATTGAAAATAAAGACAGTCGAATGGATAGCGATTTCTGGACAAAAGAACCTAAGAAGAATCCTAAACTGCAATATAAAAAAATTGGTGATATTCTGACATCATCGCAATATGGTATTTCTATCGCCATGAATGAAGATGGAATCGGGTATCCAATTTACAGAATGAATGAAATCCATAATATGTTATGTGATTTGGCAATAAACAAGAGTGCTGATATAACAGCTTCCGAATTTGAAAAATTTGAATTAAAAGATAAAGATGTTCTTTTCAATCGGACAAATTCTTTTGAATGGGTTGGCAGGACAGGAATTTATTATCAGAATGATAAAATTGCGAGAATATTTGCTTCGTATTTAGTACGCTTTAATCCCGATGAAAATATTGTATTGCCGGAATATCTGGCTACATTTTTGAATACAAAGCAAGGCATATGGGATGTAAAAAGGCGAGCGCGGCAATCTATAAACCAAACAAATGTAAATCCAGAAGAGGTAAAAGAAATTGAAATTCCTGTTTTGCCAATGGACTTTCAAAAACAAATCAGGATACGGTTTGAAGAAGCAAACAAAAATAGAATTTTATCTCAAAGCCTTTACCGCCAAGCTGAAGAGTTATTTTTGGAAACAATTGGGTTAAATCATCCACTCCCTATAGAGGAAGCGAGGATCAGCATCAACATTAAGAGTTTCAAGGAATCCTTCCTGACAACAGGGCGGCTTGACGCTGAATACTATCAACAAAAATATGAAGAGATTGAAAATATAATAAAGAGTTATCCGAATGGATATTGTAAGTTAAAAGATATTGGGGAATTTAGAAATGGTAGTTTAATATCTGATAAATTTTATGTCAATAAAAGTCAACGCGCTTATATCAGAATAAAAGAATTATCTTTTAATCAACCTATATCAGACAACGATGTTGTTTTTATTGATGATAGCTTTATCGCTACTAATGAAACGACAGTACATACAAATGATTTTGTTTTTGCAACCATTGGGAATACTATTGGAAAAGTAAACCTTATACCTGAATGTTATAACGGTAGTTTTATTTCAAACAACACCTCTCGTTTTCGGTCGTCTAAAATAGAATTCTATCCTTTCTATGAATTGCTATTCCGCACTATTATAGTGCAAGAGCAAATACAAAAAGAATTTACTCAAACTGCACAACCAAAAATTGGAAATGAGTCATTAGAAAACATTATAATTCCTTTGGTTAATAAAGAACTCCAGCGCCGTATAGCGGAATTAGTCACCCAAAGTTTTACGCTTCGTAAGGAAAGCGAGCGCTTGTTAGTGGAGGCTAAAGAGACCGTGGAAGGGGAAATATCAGCGTCCAATAAGTTAGAACAATCCCAAGCTATTTACCGCCAAGCTGAAGAGTTACTTCTTGAAAACATAGGTTTGAACCATCCATTGCCAACGGGGGGGGGGGGCCCAGCTTCAACATTAAGAGTTTCAAAGAATCCTTCCTGACGACCGGACGTTTAGACGCGGAATACTATCAACCGAAATATGAAAAGTTAGTCGCTAAAATAAAAGCGCAACAATATGATACCTTAGGAAATCTGGTAAACATTAAGAAATCAATTGAACCGGGTTCAGACGCTTATTCTGACGAAGGATTACCCTTTATCCGCGTCTCCGATTATAATAAATTAGGAATATCTCCACCTGATAAGTGTTTATCCGACACTTATTGCCATGAAAACGCCGCTCTACTCAAATCGCTTTATCCTACTAAAGAAACCATTTTGTTTTCAAAAGACGGTAGCGTCGGCACAGCCTATATACTACGTGAGAATATGCAAGCGGTAACTTCGGGCGCTATTTTACATTTATCGATAAAAGATAAGAGTAAAGTTTTGCCTGAATATTTGACTTTGGCGTTAAATTCAGAAGTTGTAAAGATGCAAGCCGAGCGTGATGCTGGCGGCTCGATCATTTTACATTGGCGGGTTAGTGAAATTGAAGATACGGTAATCCCCATTGTTTCATATAAACTTCAGCACCGTATAGCAGAATTAGCCGCGCAAAGTTTCACTCTCCATGAGGAGACCAAGCGGTTGTTGGAGGATGCTAAAGAAATGGTAGAACGGGAAATAGAGAAGGTATAGCCTTTCTTTGTAAAAGAGTATATACTACCAATACGCCGCAGAGCGGCGAATAAATTCTAGGAGACTTTTATGGCTGGATTAGAACATTTACGGAACGTACTCCACATCATTAGGGCGTGGTTGTATCTTAATTTCCTTGAACACGGCGGTAAGTATATCGCTCGCGCAAAGACGGAAAAGACGTTGACAATGGAGCAAGTCTGCTCAGAGGCGGTTACCCGTGGTGGTTCTGACTTGAACTATGACACGATGGTAGACGCGGTTAAGGCGTATTTTGACGAGGCGTTTTACCAATTGGCGGATGGTTTCAGCGTGCAGAACGACTATTTCTCAATACATCCGAAGATCGGCGGCACGTTTGAACACGCAACCGATGGTGTAGACAAGGAGAAGAACCGTGTTGATGTTACCTTCCGCAAACGCAAGGCGTTACGGGATGTGCTTGAGCATATTACGGTTGAAATTGAAGGTGTAGCGGAGAGTGGCGCGTATATCGCTGAAGTGCAGGACATTACCAGCGGGGCGATTGACGAGACTCTTACGTCAAATGGTGTCATTGTCATAGCAGGTAGCCGTATCAAGATAGCGGGAAAAGATGACTCTTGCGGCTTATATCTTGTGAACGTTGCTGATGGAACTGAGCAGAAGGTATCGGGGAACTTTGTTGAGAATCACCCAGGTCGTCTCTCTATTCAGTTACCGACTTTGTCCGCCGGGACATACCGTGTGCGGATAATCACACAATTCTCCGCTGGCGCCGTTTTCTTAAAAGAACCGCGGATAATAGACTATGGAGTGGAACTGACCGTTGCGTAAACACGCCTACACACTCTCTCTAGTGTGTGTAGGACACACTCTCTAGTGTGTGAGTGGCGCACGCTACTAGTGTGTGTGAGACACACTCTCTAGTGTGTGAGTGGCACACTCTCTAGTGTGTGTAGGACGCATACTAGTAGGAACCGAAGGCGGTTACTAGCCGCCGTTGGTTGTCGTGATTGGGGGGTGGCGGAAGACCCGCACCCTTCGAGGGGGTTCTAAAGCGTCTTGCTTTGCCCTCCATTTCTAATAGAGGCTTGGGGTGCGGGGCTGGAGACAGGGGGGCGCGACACGAGGCTGACTGTGTGCCGCATAAGGTAGGGAAATAGCGCCCCCCTCCTTATATTTGATAGAAGAATAAGTTTATGCAAACGCTTACAGAGAGTGAAATTGATGCACTCTTACAGGCAATTAATTCTACTACTGATCTTCCTGATTTTGACCCAGTACCTGTAGTTAAAGAACAGACAGATAAGCCTACAGGTAGGACATTTACACAGGATGAGATTAACGAGTTATTAAGAGAAAGTTATATTAATCCTGCTTATGCTGAGTCAGTAGATGTATATGAATTTGAAGATACAGAAGGTAAGAGATATGTAAGACTTTCTGGTGTTTATCATAAAGAGATAATAAGAAGAGGAGAGAGCTTCTGGTTTACAATCTCTTGTGAAAACGAAGAAGGATGAGTTCATGGAAACATTTACACAGTGTGAGACACACTCTCTAGTGTGTGTGAGACACACGCGCTAGGGTGTGAGTGGCACACTCTACTAGTGTGTGTGAGACACACTCTCTAGTGTGTGTAGGACACACGCACTAGTGTGTGAGTGGCGCACGCTACTAGTGTGTGTAGGACGCATACTAGTAGGAACCGAAGGCGGTTACTAGCCGCCGTTGGTTGTCGTGATTAGGGGGTGGCGGAAGACCCGCACCCTTCAAGGTGGTTCTAAAGGCTTCTTGCTTTGCCCTCCATTTCTAATAAAGGCTTGGGGTGCGGGGCTGGAGACAGGGGGCGCGACACGAGGCTGACTGTTTGCAACATTAGTCTTGGAAATAGCGCCCCCCTCCTTATATTTATTTAAAGAAGGATAAGTTTATGGATGAATTGCTTCCACAGAGTGATATTGATGATCTCTTCACAGGGGTTGTTGGTGATCTTCCTGATTTTGAGTCGGCAGACGTAAAGGCGTTTGAGGATATTGAGGCGTTTGAGCGATACCTCACCAAGCGTAAAACGCCTGAGGGTCCTTACGGCATCTTTGATAAGGATGTGTCTGTTTGCCGCTTCTTTACTTCTGATAAAGATGAGAATCTGTTAGAAGACATTAGGAGGAAAAATGAGGCAGAAGGCTATGGCAATATCAAGATACCCAATACCAATATCACGCTTATAAACTACTCGTTTTGTCCAAAATGCAAGACGGCTTTTAGTTACAAGGCGCTTGTGGACTACTATAGCAATCCGAAGCCTGATCCACAGTATAAGAATAAGAAGTATCAATATAGGGAAGACACCAGAGTTTACTGTAGTGATTGCGGCGCGTACTTCTTGCCTGCGCTGGTAATTTCAGACGGCACGCCGAGAAACGAAGTGCAGTTCTTATGCCGAGTGCAGACGATAGACGCAGTGGAAAAGTATTTTAGTCAAAAGGACATGACCGTCTTGACAAAGAACAAGGATAACGTTATTCACAAGGACAAGTTAAGGGCGATCAAGAACGACGTGTTTATTAAGGATTTAGAGGCGAAGCCAACACTGATAACAAACATAATTCAGTATACACCGTTTAAGTATATCACCAACTTCGTAGATGGAACGAATGTTGAGAAAGGGGATTTGTTGTTTAACGAATGGTGGAGCTAGTTTAAGAAAATTGGAACTAAAAAAGTTAAAATAACCAGCGTGTAACCAGCCTGTTTGGATTGGGGGGTGGCGGAAGACCGCCGTAGGCGGTCTGGAGACAGGGGGGCGCGACACGAGGCTGACTGTGTGCAACATTAGTCTTGGAAATAGCGCCCCCCTTCTTACTATTACTTATAATAACTTCTTCTAAAAGTCTAAGTCGCCTTTCACGGCAATATCAAACTCTTTTTCTATTGTCTGGTCAGGCGCTTTCGTGCAGAGACTCACGACGAATATGACGAGAGCGGAGATGAGAAACGCAGGAAGAAGTTCATAGACCGCAAGCACATCGCTGAACACGAAAACTTCAGATCCGCTGAGTTTACTGATAAAGTTCTTCCATACGACAACGACAACACCGCCAGATAACATTCCAGCAACCGCCGCAGGTAGAGTCGTGCGCTTCCAGAATAACGCAAACAGCACAAGCGGACCAAAAGCCGCTCCTAATCCAGCCCACGCATACGAGACAATACGGAATATGGAATTGTCGCCTGAAAGCGCCACCATAACCCCAAATATAGTAACCATAATGATGGCGATACGCGCGACCCACATCACCGCGCCTTCACTCGCCTTCTTGAAGAAAGGCTTGAAAAGATCGTTAGCCAAAGACGAAGAAACCGTTATCATGTAAGAGTCCGATGAACTCATAGACGCGGCAAGCACACCCGAAAGAACAACGCCCGCAAGCAGAGGCGGGAAGAAGTCAAGCGTCATACTGATGAAGATGTTCTCAGCCGCACTCGCGTCAGTAAACATACTAGGCATATACGCGCGCCCTACTAGACCAATGGCTACCGCCGCAAACAGAGAAATAAGACACCATATAACCGCAATGTACTTGGACTGTCTAATCTTCGACGCCTTGGTGATCGCCATAAACCGAATCAACACCTGCGGCATCCCGAAGTAGCCCAATCCCCACGCCATACAGGACACAATGTTAAGAAGTGAGTAGTTAGCGCCTGCCCCAAATTGAGGAACACCATCTATAAGAACCTGCTTCTTGTCCTGTAACTCCGGGGTCGCTATGCCAAGAATGTCGAGGAAGCGCGGGAAGTCAGTCAACCGCTCGCTCACCCCACTGAAACCGCCTGAAAAGATAAAGCCGCACACCAACACGACGACTAGTGCGCAGAACATCAAGATGCCTTGAATCAAGTCCGTCATACATACAGCCATGAACCCGCCCACCAACGTATAAATCAGAACCACAACAGCCCCAAATATAACCATAGCCGTGTAGTAATTCTCAGCGTTAAACACAAAGGCAAAGAACTTCCCAAACGTAACAAACTGAGAGCCAACATAGATTGAAAAGAACACGAGGATCGTTATAGCCGCAATGGTCATAAGGATATGTTTCTTGTCATGGAAACGTTTACTAAAGAACTCAGGCAGTGTAATAGAATTGTCAGCCACTTGAGAATAAACGCGAAGCCGTTTAGCGACAATGTGCCAATTCAACCACGTACCAATGGCGAGTCCAAGCGCCGTCCAAAACGCCTCGCCGCTTCCTGTAAAGTAGGCGACACCAGGTAAGCCCATGAGCAACCATCCCGACATATCAGAAGCCTCGGTACTCATTGCCGCGACCCACGGTCCTAGCCCTCGATTGCCCAAGAAATACTCGTCCATGTTACTGTTGCTTCTACGCGCATACCACAGCCCAATGGCAATCATAATCAGAAGATAGGCAACTATGCCTATCAACGTCTGGAAAATTGTAGCAGTCATAAGATACTCCTAAAGAAAATATCATCTATCATAAAGGAAACCACCCTATTAGTCAAGTAAAGGGTAGACGAAGCTCTGCCTTCATGGTAATCTATGGAATGCGTATCTTATATATTGCGGAACTAGTAGGAAAGGCTGGCGTCTTCGCGCTGAAACAGGGACTGCCTGAATTGCGAAAGCGCTATGTGCCTGACTTTATCATCGCCAACGCAAACGGCGCGACAAGTGGGACTGGACTAGGACGTAGCCATGCGATCTATCTACGGAAGCTCGGCGTTCATACACTAACGTTGGGAACGTATGCCTTCTACAAGAAAGACCTCGTTGAGAATATCGAAAAGATGCCTTATGTTCTACGTCCTGACAACCTATCCCCCTACGCCCCCGGACGCGGTTCTTACATCTATCGGATAGGCGATAAGAGAATAGCGGTCGCTGTTTTACTTGGTCAAAGCGGCTTCCTGCGAACCCACGGGGACAACCCCGTAATACTCCTGCCTGCGCTCGCAAAACGTTTAAGACAAGAGACTCCTTTCGTTGTTGTTGATTTCCACGCGCAAACCAGCGCGGACAAGAAGACGCTTTTTGCAGTCGCAGACGGCTCATGTTCCGCAATCATCGGCTCTTTCTCCAGAGTGCAAACGGCTGACGAAACCGTTATGCCCCGCGGTACAGCCGTGATTACAGACGCGGGAAGAACAGGAAGCATCGATTCAGTAGGCGGCAACGACGCGCAAACTTGCATTAACGAATACCTCACAGGTATACCAGAGTGGTCTCATGCGGCTTGGGATAGACTAGAAGTGCAGGGTGTAATGGTAGAAGTGGACGAGAACGGTAAAGCCGTCGGTATCACACGGGTACGGCTTCCTGTCAGTCAGGAGAAAGAAAAGTGAAAACAGAAGACGACTTTTGTTTTGGTTGTATGAAGAACTGCCCCAAGCGGTTTAGCACGGACAAGGCGCCTGTAAAGACTTTACTCAAACAAGCCTTTGACGCCTTGATAATGCCGATTTTAGGTTTTTGTATCGGACTCCTCGTGTGTCGACTGTTATTCCCAGACGCATCCAGCGACGTAAGCCTCACATTCGCGGTCGTTTGTTTCTTTATCAGCGCAACGATACGATTTCTTATCACGCAAATCCCACGAAGACTATAATGAGTCATCGTTGCATCTTCGCCTTGAGTTGGGCAAGCGCCTCAGACGCAGACGCCTTGCTCGCTAGGTCGCTCAAGTCCTGCTCTATAACAACTTGGTCTTCATCGCCGGGTAAACGCCCCGCGGCGATCAACAGTTCTTGTTGGAGAATGTCCATGTCAATGGAACGCTTCTGACTTGCAACGGTGAGCAAACCCCGCTTGGCTTCGTCAACTTCGGCTTTCAAACTGGCTATTTCCGCATCGAGTCCAGCGATCTTCGCTCTGAGCGTATCCGCTTCCTGTTGCGCCGCCAACGCAAGCGCCTCCTTGTTGCTTGCTCGCGCTAACCCAATGCGGCTTTCCCACATCGCCAGCGCAGACGCCAATTCTTCACGCTGTTTTTCCGTGAGTTTCAATGTCGTCAAAACACCGGCGATATACGCTTTAGTGTCTGATGTATTGATTTCGCTATTCTCAAGATTCATATTTATCCTTTATTTATAGATTATAGTCGTTCACAAAACGCCCCTTATTCAGACTGAATAGTTACGTTCCATTTTCCTTGATAACTTTTTAAGCGTCAAAATGACGGCGATAGTGAGGGGAATACACGCCCCAAGCCACGCCAGTGGACTTGCAAAACAGATACCGGTAAAACCAAATATCTCTGATAGAAAAATCGCGGCAAATGTCCGCATAAAAAGCTCCATGATGCCCGCTATGGTAGGCACGATGCTATTACCGAGTCCCTGTAACGACTGCCGCGCTATGAAAAGCCACGAAAGCATAAGATAAAGACTGCCGTTTATTTTAAGGTAAAGATGGGAGAGTTCCACAGCTTCGGTCTGTCCCGCGCCCAGAAACAGAGCGGAGAGATGGTTCCCCGCGAAGAAGTACAGCACTCCCATAAGCAGACTGAAAGAGCCAGATATGGCGAAGCATTGAACAACGCCTTTCTTGATACGGTCGATACGTCTTGCGCCGAAATTCTGCGCCGAATAGGTAGTCATTGCCGAACCGAACGACGCTAAAGGCATTGACGCTAACATATCGATCTTTTGAGATGCAGCGAATGCGGCAACGGCGATAGTACTTTGCAGATTATTCAGAGCGAAAGTAACCGCAACCGCTCCAATGGCGATGATGCTCATCTGAAAACCCATAGGAAGCGCAACCTTGATATGTCCCCATATTTCCTGCCCCGAGAGCTTCCAATCTTCTTTTGAGATACGCAAGGACGGGAATTTCTTGACGATATAAAGCATACAGAGAAGCCCTGCGATGACTTGCGCTATAACCGTAGCATAAGCCGCTCCTTCAACGCCTGTTTTGAATATCAAGATAAAGGTATAGTCAAGTATAATATTGATAATACAAGCTACGATAAGGGCTATGAGAGGTGTTATGCTGTCGCCTACAGCCCTCATCATGCTGGAACAAATATTGAAAAGCAGAGCCGCGGGAAATCCCCAATAGATAACGATAATATAGGCGTACGCATCAGAGAGTATTTCCTCAGGCGTATTGAGCAGGATCAAAAGGGAACGCGCCGATAGAATACTTACGAGCATAAGAATACCGGTCATACAAAGCCCAAGAACGATGCTAATAGCAAAGCTTCTCTTAACGCCCTGACCGTCGCCCGCGCCGAACCGCTGGGATGTTATGATGGAAAGCCCTTGAGTAAACCCCATCATAAAACCCATGATAAGAAAATTGATACTACCTGTACAACCAACAGCCGCAAGCGCTTCAATACCAATCGTGCGTCCTACAATGAACGCGTCAGCCATATTATAAAACTGTTGGAATAGATTCCCTATCAAAAGCGGAACGGTAAAGCCTACTATTAAAAGCGCGGGACTCCCCACGGTTAGATTCTTTGTCATTATGCAGAGCTTGGACTTTTTCGTGGAAAATTTCAACCCCTACCGTTTAGACCTTTCTAAACGGCTCTACACTCATTTCCGCGAACTTTCGTCTTTAATATGAACGTCCATAAGAGGCAGGGGAATAGAAAGCCCTGCCGCGACTATTTTTTCCTTGATATTTTTCATCTGGAACCAATAAGCATCCCAATACACGCCGCTTTCAGCCCATGCGCGAAGAGTAATATTTACCGACCTATCGCCCAAAGACTGTACCACGATTTGAGGAGCTGGGTCTTTAAGAAAGCGTTCTTCCGCGTTTACGATAGCCTGTAAAGTCTGGAACGCGACTTCTATCGAGTCGTTATAAGAAATACCGATGGTGAAATCCATACGACGCTTAGTATTTTTGCTATAGTTTTTAAGCGGCGCCGCCCAAATTGAAGAGTTAGGCGCGGAGATGAACACACCGTCCGGGGTTTCAAGGGATGTGGTGAAGAAGTCAAAGTCTTTTACAGTTCCCATGAAGGAACCGAATTCGATAAAGTCGCCCTTACGATAGGAGCGCAATAGCACCAGCATAACGCCGGCTGCTATGTTACCAAGCGTATCTTTGAGAGCGAGACCTATGGCGACTCCAGCCGCGCCCAAGACGGCTACCAGCCCAGTCGTGTTGACCCCGAATACGCCGAGTATCATAATTATTGCAACAATGATGAGCGCGTACTTGGAAACGACTTTTAGCAACGACAAAATAGTTTTATCGACTCCGATCTTGGAATCGTCTATTTTAGCCGTGATTTTTTTTATGATAGACAGTAGGAGACCGCATATCAACGCGATCACGCCGGCTGTGATGATTTTCCCACTCAGGGAAATCAGTTCCACCTCATGTGTGGTTAGAAGATTGGTAATAAACTCTGTCGACAAAATTTTACTCCTTACAAAAAATGATTTCTGGTTCGAGAACGAAGCCCGTATGCTTGAAGACCGCCTCTTTTACCTCGTCCATCAGGAGATGGATGTCGGATGCGGTCGCATCGCCTGTATTGATGATGATATTTCCATGAAAAGGCGCGACCATTGCCCCGCCGCGAGAGAGACCCCTCAAACCCAGCTCGTCTATGATCTTACCCACAGGCTTACCAAAAGCGCGGTTATTCTTAAACGCCGAACCGGCTGATGGAAAGCGGTAATGCCCCTTA